>CAZLNF010000070.1:0-9296 GCA_964560885.1 uncultured Actinomyces sp.
CCTCCGTGCTGGAGCCGATGGAATCGAGTCGATCGCGCGCGGCAGCCAGCTCCTGAGACTGCGTGACCAGCGCCGCATGTGCATGCGCAAGGCGGGCGCGCTGCTCATCGGCGGCCGCGTGCTCGGTCTCCGCCTGGCTGCGCACCGTCACCGCTAGGGCGAGTGCGGAGTCGGCGGCGGCGGGATCCACCGTCACGGAGTGGCCCGCTGCCGCGGAGCGCGCCCGCTGGACGTCTTCGATGGCAGCGAGTCGATCGCGGAGGGCTGTCAATGCTGCGGCGGCCGAGGTCGATGCGCCCACCTGCGCGCGGTGTCGGTCAGCTTCCTCGGCGACGGTGGCGTCGTACGCGCGAGCATCGGCACGGGCCGCTGCCTCGTCAGCCAGCAGCCCCTCGATCACCGTGGCCGACGTCCTCATCTGGGCGGCCAGGGCCTCGACTTCCTCCGCGATCGTGCCGATCGTGGCGGCAGCGGACTGCGCCTCGCCGAGAGCGGCCTGCGCTGTCGCAAGCGACTCGGCCACGCGCTCGTCGGTGGCCCCGTCGAGCTGAGTGGTGACGACAGTCAGACGCTGATCGAGGGCACCCAGAGAGGCGCGTGCCTCCTCGAGCACCGTCGCAGCGCCAGCCTCGCCCTTCTCTGCGGTGGCCACCAGGCGCGCAGCAGCGGAGACATCGGCGTCCGACACGAGCTCCCCGCGGGGGTCGTGGGCGGGACGGGGGTGATCGCAGGATCCGCAGACGGGGCAGGCCTCACCGTCGGCGAGAAGCGAGGCCAGGTGCGCGGCCCGCTGCTCGAGCTGGGTGCGCACGAGCGCATGGTGGGCGGTGCGCGCGGCGTGCATGGCATCGCGGGCGGCCTGGAGCGCCTCGCCCTCGGCGGTGACGCGCGCCCGTGCGACCTCCACGGCTGCGACCGCTCGATCACGCTCACCGATGAGCAGCTGGAGTGCCCCGAGGCGCTCGACCTCCGCCTGCAGGGAAGCGGCACGGTCGGCGACAAGTCGGGCCTGGCTGAGTGCGGCCTCGGCCTGCGCGACGCGGTCGGGGAGGAGTGCCGCATCAGCACGTGCCTGCGCGATGCGCAGGGCCAGGTCGTCGGCGAGTGCGTGGCGACGGGCGCTCTCCGCAGCGCGCGACTCCGCGGCGGACTCCCACTCGGCGAGGGGCTCCAGGCGCGTCCGCTGCGAGACGACGTCATGGGCGAGCGCCTGGAGGGCGGCGTCATCGAGTCCGGAGACCTCGGGTCCGGCGGCCGCATGCGCGCGGTCCAGGGCGGCACGCGCCTCGCTCGCGGCATGGGCCGCGGCGGCTTGGGTGCGGGCGTCGTGCTCACTCGCGCGTGCGCTGTCGAGGGCCGCGGAGGTGAGGGCAGCGGCAGAGGTCGCCGCGGAGGCACGCTCGCCGACGTCGGTGACGACGGCTTCCGGATCGAACTCCTCGGGCACCTCGATGACCTCCGCCGCGCGCTCGCGCATGACTCCGAGGATGCGGTCCACCTCGGCGACCGCATCGCGGCGCACACGCAGGGCGTCATCCGCTCGGTCCTTGAGGTCTTCCTGGACGCGCTCGAGGAATCCGTCGTCGATGAGCCCCGCCACGGTGTCGTAGCGCTCGCGTGGCTTGGCGCGCAGGAGCGTGTCGAACTCGCCCTGGGGAAGCACGACGAGTCGGCGGAATTGGTCGACCGTCAGGCCGATGCGCTGGATGAGGTAGGCACCGATCTCGCGCGCCTCGCGCATGTCGGGGGTGTCGTCGTCATCGACCATCAGGGTCTGCGTGGCGCGCTGAGGGGTCGTGCCCTCGCCGCGGGCCTTGCGACGTTCGTACGCCGGACTGCGGGTGATCGTGTGGCGGATGCCACCGATGCTGAACTCGAGGGTGACCTCGGTGGGCTCGTCGGCGTCGCAGAACTGGCTGCGCATGCGCGAGCTATCCGACTCCGCACCCGAGAGGGAGCCGTAGAGAGCGAAGACGATGCCGTCGATGATCGTCGTCTTGCCCGCACCGGTGGGACCCTCGATGAGGAAGAGCCCTGATGCCGACACGGCATCGAAGTCGACCCTCTCGCGTCCGCGGAAGGGGCCGACTCCTGTCAGCGTGAGGGAGTGCAGCCTCATCGAGGTACCCCGCTCATTGAGGCACCTCGTTCATCGAGGTACCTCGCCGACCCGGATCCGCTCGACCGCGTCACGCAGGAGATCGCGCTCGACAGGCTCCGCCGGAGTCGCCGTGACGTGCTCGACGAAGGCCTCGGCGATGGCCAGGGGATCCCGCGTGCGCGCGCCGGAGGCGTCGGCAGCCTCGACCGCTGTCAGTGCTCGCTGCTCGAAGGACAGATCGATAGCGAAGGGGAGCACCTCGCGCAGGCGCGTCATGGGATCCGCTGGCCTGCGCTCATCCGTGAGCACGATGCGGACCCAGTGGTCCGCATACGCGGCGGTCTCGGGATCGGCGACGAGCTCCTCGAGCTCGCCCCGGAGAGTGACGAGGGCGCGCGGGACGGGCGCAGCGATGCGTCGCACATCGACGGGGCCGGTCGCCGCGAAGTCGAGCACCGTGACCGACTTGACGTGTGACTCCTCCGAGAAGGAGAAGGCGAGCGGGGAACCGCTGTAGGCCACGGAGGTGGCGTCGGTGCCACCTCGCACCTCCTGTGCTCCGTGCAGGTGACCAAGGGCGACGTGGTCGACCCCGGCGAAGACGGATGCGGGGGCATCCCCGATGCCTCCGACGCGCAGATCGCGCTCGGATTCGCTCACGATCGCCGTGTCGGCGCCCCCGGTGATGAAGGCGTGAGCCGCGACGAGGGAGCGCACGTCGCCTCGCTGAGCGAGGTCGACCCGCACGCGGTCCATGGCCGCGTTGAGGACGGAGGCATGCGAGCGCTCGGCCCCGAGCTGCTCACGGTGGAAGTCCGGCTCGAGGTAGGGCAGGCCGTACGTCGCGACGGATACGCCGTCGGCGCCTTCGACGATGAGGGGATTGCCGATGTCCTCGAGCGAGGTGCGCAGATGCAGGCCGGACTGTGCGAGCAGGGGTCCGGCGAAGCCCAGTCGAGTGGGGGAGTCGTGGTTGCCCGAGGTCACGAGCATCGGGCAGGTGCGCGTGATGCCGATCACCGCCTCCTCCCACAGGGACACGGCGGCGAGTGACGGCACGGCACGGTCGTAGACATCGCCGGCGACGACGACGAGCTCGATGCGCTCGGCCTCGACGAGCTCGATGAGCCACGTCACGAAGGCGCGCTGATGCTCGAGGATGTCGGCCCCGTGGAAGGACCGGCCGAGGTGCCAGTCGGAGGTGTGGAGCACGCGCATCCAGGCAGGCTAGTCGCCCGCACCGACGGCGGGGCTACCCTCGGCACGTGCCGACGTATCGCGACATCACCACCGTCGTCGACGGGTCCTGGGATGTGCCCCCCGGATGGGCTCAGGGGCGCGGGGCCTGGGGCGGCCTAGGCGTCGGCATGGCCGTGCGCACGGCCGAGCACGCCGACCGCCTGCTCGCGCAGGAGGCCGAGCCGCGCATCGTCCGCGAGGTCAGCGTCGACATGCTGGGCCCGGTGCCGGTGGGCGCTTCGCTCGTGCGCGAGACCCCGATGCGCGTGGGCTCGGGCACGTCGGCGTGGCGCATCGTCGTGGGCAGCGAGCCCGACGTCCTGGTGTCGGCGAGCGTCGTGCTGGGTCGTGTGCGCGGTGGCGATCAGCCGGCCATGGTGGACGCGCGCCTGGAGCCCCCCGCCTCGCCGCCCTGGGCCGACGTCGCTCCTGTGCCGCTGGCTCCGCCTCTTGCTCCTGAATTCACCGAGCGCCTGGAGTTTCGTCCTATCTCGGGTCTGCCCTATCAGGGCCGTGTGGAGGACGTCGTGTGCTGGGTGCGCCTGCCGGATGAGGAGCCGGTGGATGCTGCCCTCGCACTCGGCCTCGTCGATGCGCTGTGGCCAGCCACCCTTGTCACCTTCAGCGAGTTGCGCCCGATTGCCACGCTGACCTTCGCGGCCAGCCTGCTCGTCGACCCCGCCACGATCGATCCGAGCCAGCCGCTGTTGCACCGGGGGCGACTCGTCTCGCGCCGCGAGGGCTACGCGACCGAGACCCGCGAGCTGTGGACTCCCGACGGCAGGCTCGCGGTCTTCAACACGCAGGTGATGGTGGTGATCAAGTGAGCGGACCGCTCGCGGGCATGCGCTTCGTCGAGATGGCAGGGATCGGCCCTGCTCCCTTCGCGGCGATGGTGCTGGCCGACCTCGGCGCTGAGGGCATCCGCATCGAGTCGCCCCGGCCCGGCTTGACGCTCGGCGATCCGATGCGCGACATCACGCGCCGCGGCCGCACGGGTGTCGTCGTCGACGTCCGGCAGGAAGCAGGCCGCGATCTCGTCCTCGACCTCGTCGCGGAGTCGCACGTGCTCATCGAAGGATTCCGGCCCGGAGTGATGGAGCGGCTCGGGCTCTCGCCCGACGCTTGCCTCGCGCGCAGGCCGTCGCTGGTCTACGGACGGATGACGGGGTGGGGTCAGGACGGGCCCTGGGCACGCACGGCCGGGCACGACCTTGACTACATCGCCGTGGCTGGCGTGCTTGCGCACGTCGGGCGACGTGACCAGCCGCCGACACCGCCCCTCAACCTTGTCGGCGACTACGGCGGCGGCGCCATGCTGCTGCTTGTCGGCGTGCTCGCCGCGCTGTGGCATGCCGAGCGCACGGGAGAGGGCCAGACCGTCGATGCCGCGATGGTCGATGGTGCGGCCCTGCTCATGTCCCTCTTCCACTCGATGTCGGCGATCGGCATGTGGCGCGAGGAGGCGGGGGTCAACCTGCTCGACTCGGGCACGCCGTTCTACGACGCCTACCGCACCTCCGACGGCAAGTGGATCGCCATCGGATGCCTCGAGCCGCAGTTCTACGCCGAGTGGCTGCGCATTGCCGGGCTCGACGGCGAGGATCTGCCGGGTCAGTTCGACATCGCGGGATGGCCGGTGCTGCGCGAGCGCTTCTCGCAGGCAGTGGCGATGCGCACCCGGGACGAGTGGGCGGCGCTGGCGGATGGCACCGATGCGTGCGTCGCACCCGTCCTCACTATGCGCGAAGCGCCGGAGCATCCGCACCTGGCGGCCCGCGGGACCTTCACCGAGGTCGACGGCATCATGCAGGCCGCGCCCGCTCCGCGCTTCTCGCTGACTCCCGCCGATGCGCCCGGCTCGGTGCTGGCGTCCGATCGTCGCGCACTGCTGGCCTGGGGAGTCGACGACGCGCGCATCAGCGCGCTCGCCGCCGCCGGCGTACTCCCTGACTGATCCCGCTGGCTACGCCGTGAGCGCGTCCAGGCGTGCGACCAGCTGCGCCACCTGCGCATCGATGTCCCGCGCACAACGGATGAAGTCCTCTACGTCACCACCGGCAGGGTCGTCGACCTCGATCCAGGTGCGCGGATCCTCGGTGGAGAGATCGACACCGGGCCAGTCGTGCAGCAGGAACCGCGGCAGGGTCGCGGTGCGGTCCGCGGCCTCGGGCGCGAGCCGGCGCACGTGCCGCACGTGCTCCGCCTCGAAGGCCACCACGAGATCGACGTCGTCGCAGTGATCCCGGGTGAGCGTGGTGCTCCGGTGTCCGGGGGCGCTCACGCCGACAGACTCCAGTGCGGCCAGGGTGCGGCGGCTTGAGGGCAGGCCCGGGATGGCCCACGTGCCGGCCGAATCCACGTGCCAGTCCGGGCGATCGCGTCGCACCAGGGCGGCGGCGATCACCGAGCGCGTGGCGTTGCCCGTGCAGACGAAGAGGACGCGGGGCGGGGACACACCCTCGTCCTATCACGGGACGACTCCTCGCTAGCCTCGCCGTCGAGGAAGAGGAGGACCCATGTCGGGCATCTGCGAGGGCCGTGTCGTCATCATCACCGGGGCCGGTCGGGGGATCGGGCGCGAGCACGCCCTTGCGTTCGCCCGCGAGGGTGCGCGGGTCGTGGTCAACGACCTCGGAGGGTCGGTCGACGGCGCGGGAGCCGACGCGAGCCCGGCCCAGCAGGTCGTCGACGAGATCCGCGCCATGGGTGGGGAGGCTGTGGCCAACACCGACAGCGTCACCGACTACGCCGGGGCGGGACGCATCGTCCAGGCGGCCATCGAGACCTTCGGCGGGCTCGATGTCGTGGTCAACAACGCGGGCATCCTGCGCGACCGGATGTTCGTCAACATGACCGAAGAGGAGTTCGACTCGGTGATCGCCGTGCACCTGCGCGGTACCTTCGCTGTCTCGCGGCATGCGGTCGACTACTGGCGAGCGCGCGCCAAGGCGGGCGAGACCAACGACGCGCGCATCATCTCCACCTCGTCGCCGTCGGGGATCTTCGGCAACATCGGGCAGGCAAACTACGGTGCCGCGAAGGCGGGCATCGCCGCGATGACGGTCATCCTGGCCGACGAGCTCGGACGCCTCGGTGTCACCGCCAACGCCATCGCCCCGGTCGCTCTCACCCGCATGACGGAGGGTCTCGGACTGGTGGCCGAGTCCGAGGACGCTGCGGGCGGCTTCTCGGCGATGGACCCGGCCAACATCTCCCCGCTCGTCGTGTGGCTCGGCAGTCCACTGTCAGCCGGCGTCACGGGTCGCGTGTTCACCGTCGTGGGGGGCGAGATCGGCGTAGCCGAGCCGTGGGTCAAGGGGCCGGTGGCCACCAAGGACGGTCGCTGGGATCCGGCCGAGCTCACCGACGTCGTGCCCGGCCTCGTGGCGCGGGCGCGCGGCAACTCCGACATGGGCGGCAACACGCGCGCCTGAGGGCGTCAGTCCAACTGGATCCGCTCGGCGCGGGAGAGCACGCGCTCGACGTACTGCTCGGTCTCGGGGAAGGGCGGCACGCCCTCGTAGCGCACGACCTGATTGAAGCCGGCGTTGTACGCCGCGAGGATGTTGCGCAGGCGGTCGCCGGGTACGTCGGCGACGAGCTCGGCGTTGACGCAGTTGAGTTCGGCAGCCGAGTGGATCGCGTCCACCGGGTCGTAGATGTCGGTGTCACCGTCACCGTCGCCGTCCACGGCGTACTGCTCCCACACCTCGGGCATGAACTGCGCGATCCCGGTGGCTCCCGCGGGACTCACCGCGCGGGGGTCCCAACTGCTCTCGGAGGCGAGTTGAGCAGCGAGGACGCGGGCGGGGACGACCGGACAGCGCTCGGCCGCCTCGATGATGACGGGGCGGAGCGCCTCGGGCACCACGACGACGCGGTCGCGCAGGAGGTCGGTGCCGCCCAGCGCCACGAAGGCTCCCGCGGCGGCGACCCCGAGGAGCACCAGTGCGGCAGCGGCGATCGCCAGGCCCTTGAGCATCCGACCACGGTAACCCGGATGAGGTGGCGACGACGGAGTCAGACCGCTGCGGTGACGGCGTGGAGCGCGGCGGACAGGCTGTCGACGAGCAGGTCCGGATCGGTCACAGCGGCCGGATCGATGGTGATCCCGAGGTAGGCCGTGCCGTCGTAGGTCATGAGAGCGACGTTGACGGCCGCACCTCCCTTGGGCGCAAACGGCACGATGCGCGTGACGCGCGCACCGGAGACGTAGACCGGGAACGGCGGACCGGGCACGTTGGTCGCCGCCACGTCCGTGCCCTTCATGAGACCGCCCGCGATCGATGTCGCGACCGGATTGGGAAGCGTGCACAGGAGCCGATACACGACGGTGGAGACGGGGAGCGCCGGTTCGGTGCGTGCCGTGAGCAAGACCGGATGCAGGATGCGCATGGTGTCCTGCGGTGTCGCGCCGGCGAGCGGTAGCGCGAACCTCGCTGGCACCCAGGCATTGCCCCCGGAGGAGTCGCCGTCACCACGCATGTTGACCGGCATGTTGACGCGCAGTGCCTCGACCTCGACGCCCATGCCCGCGTGGTAGGCGCGCAGCCCCCGCGCGACGACGGTCATGAACGCGTCATTGAGCGTCCCGCCGACGGACTTGCCCGCTGCCTTGAGATCGGCCAGTGGTGCGTGCAGCACGGCGCAGCGGACATCGAGGGAGCGACCGGTCATGAGGGGGCTGAGCGGCGTGCTCGCGGGGGCCAGCAGCCTTGCGGCAGAGGCGGCGAAGGAGCTCGCGTCCTGAAGTGAGCCCACCGGGTCGGCGATGGCGCGGCGCGCGAGGCCCAGGCCCTGTCCGGCAATGCCCTGGATCAGTCCGCGTGACTCCTGCACTTCGTAGTCGACGCCGTGGGCGAGGCGCTGCACCGGATCCAAGCGGGCACCTGGCTCGGGAGCACCCGGCAGCGGACCGAGATCGGGCGACTCGGGGGACAGGTCGAAGATCGTCGCGGCGAGCATCATGCCGCCGACGCCGTCGGTGATGGCGTGATGCAACTTGAGGATGATCGCCGCCCCGTCGCCGTCGAGTCCGGTGGCCACCGTGAGCTCCCAGAGCGGACGGTCGCGATCGAAGTCCTGCTCAGCCGCGCGCTCGGCGACCCGCATCGCACCGGAGAGGTCTCGCTCGCCGGGAGGCAGGGTGATCCATCGCAGGTGGTAGTCGAGGTCGAAGTCGGGATCGGTGACCCATCGGGGCGGGATCAGCGACACGGGATTGCCGATGACGCACTGGCGCAGCTTGGGCACGACGCGCGTGAGCCGATCGATGCGCTCGGTCAGCGCACGACGCTCCGGGACCGTCTCGGTGGTCACCATGACGACAATCACCGAGCGCAGCAGGGGGTCGTCCTCGATTCCCCACATCACGGCATCGAAGGCGCCCATGCGGTCGTCCTGGCTCACCTCGACCCCTCTCTCGTAGGTGCGGCCGGTCCGGCCCGGCGGGGCGGCGAAGCCACCCCTGACGAGCTCTCCCGACCGTAGTCCGCGCATGACCGGGGCACGGGGGCTTACCGTGAATACATGACTGTCGAGCAGCCCGGCTCCACCCCCACACCCGCCAAGGGGGTCGACCTCGCCCAGGGCGAGGTGGAGTCCCTCTTCGCTCAGCGCCTGGCCGAGGCCTTCGCGGCCCTCGGCTGCTTCAACCTCGCCGTCTTCGGCAAGACGGGTGTGGGCAAGTCGACGCTCGTCAATGCGGTCTTCGGCAGTCAGGTCGCCGAGACGGGGCTCGGCAAGCCGGTGACCCGCGGCCTCGTCTACTACCGCCACCCCGGCGGCCTCCTCGGTCTCTACGACTCCGAGGGATTCGAGACGGGTACGTCGGGCGACGAGATCCTGGCGGCACTGCGGTCGCGTGTGGCGGATTCGCGTTCCCTTCCGGTCGACCAGCAGATCCACGCGGCCTGGTATCTCGTGCGCTGGTCGGATCGCCGCTTCGAGGATC
>CAZLNF010000071.1:0-9231 GCA_964560885.1 uncultured Actinomyces sp.
TCAGAAGACGTCCCCGACGCCGATGATCCGGAGTCGCCCTTGCGCGAGTCAGTGCGGTAGAAGCCGGAGCCCTTGAAGACCACGCCCACGTTGCCGAAGAGCTTGCGCAGGGCACCGCTGCACTCGGGGCACGTCGTCAGCGCATCGTCGCTGAAGGACTGGACCGCCTCGAGTTCGTGACCGCATGCCGTGCACGCGTACTGGTACGTGGGCACTTGAACCTCCTTGGGGGACATCCGATGTTAGCACTCGCCGCACAGGAGTGCTAACCCATCGGAGCGCTGAGGAGTCCCTGGGGATGACAGCCGGGAGTGTGGCCGGGGCGCGGGTAGGGTCGCTGTCGTGACCATCCTCGTCGAGAACCTCGGCAAGTCCTTCGGCAGCGTGCGCGCCGTCGATGACCTGTCCTTCACCGTGCCCGACGGCGTCGTGACGGGCTTCCTTGGACCCAACGGTGCCGGCAAGTCCACCACGATGCGGCTCATGCTGGGCCTCGACCGCGGAGAGGGGCGCACGGAATTCGACGGCAAGGATCTGCGCGATCACGCCAACCCCAGCCGCGTCGTCGGCACGCACCTCGATGCTCGTCCCTTCCTGCCAGGTCGCACCGCACGCGACCACTTGCGCATGATCGGGACCGAGGCACGCATTACGGAGTCACGCATCGATGAGGTGCTCGCGATGGTGGGCCTCACCGAGGTCGCCGACGAGCGTCCCAAGACCTTCTCCCTAGGCATGGCGCAGCGACTCGGCCTCGCCGGGGCTGTCCTCGCTGAGCCACATGCCCTCATGCTCGACGAGCCCGCCAACGGCCTCGATCCCCAGTCCATCCAGTGGCTGCGTGAATTCCTCAGGCACTACGCCGCGGAGGGCCGCGCCGTCCTTGTGTCCAGCCACCTGCTGTCGGAGATGCAGCTGATGGCCGACCACATCGTCGTCATCGCGCGGGGGCGCCTTGTCGCTGACGGCACCGTCGATGAGTTGGTGTCGCAGCGCAGCGATGTCGTCGTGCGCTGCACCGACCCCGCGCGACTCGCGTCACTCCTGCGAGCGGCGGGCGGCACGGTGACCGAGGAATCCGGCGGGCTCGGGGTGACCGGACTCACCACTGACGAGATCGGGCACCTCGCCTTTGACGGTGGCGTCGCCGTGCTGGAGCTGGCGACCCGCAAGGCCAGCCTCGAGGAGACCTTCATGGAGCTCACCGGAGACGGCCAGCAGTACGCCTTCGGGGAGGCGTCATGACCGGCGAGTTGCGCTACGAGTGGGTGCGCATCAGCACCGTGCGTTCCACGTGGGCCCTCATCGGCCTCGCCATGCTCGTGCCCGCGGGTCTCGCGCTCTTCGTCGCGTGGCTCGTCGGCAGTCTCGGTTCCGAAGCCGGCGGTCCGCCGGATGGTGAGGCCGGTGGCCTCTCGGGCTTCCTGCCGCTCACCGCGGCGGTCCTGTGTGCGATCGGCGCCGCAGCCTTCGGTCAGGAGTATCGCCACGGACTGATCCGGATCACGCTCGCCACCTTCCCCCGTCGCACACCTGTCTTCCTGGCGAAGGTGCTCATGGTGGCCATGATCATCGTTATCGCCGCGATCCTCGCCATCGCGACCATCGTCCTCGCGCAGGCCCTCGGTGGCGTCATCGCGGGCACCGGTGCGACATGGGACGAGACGGCGTGGGGGGCATCGGGTGTGCGCGCGGTGCTCTACGTCGTGCTCTTCGTACTCATCGCCCTGGCGATCACCGCGCTGACGCGCAACCAGCCGGTGGGGATCATCGCGCCGATCGTCCTCGCGGTGCTCATCGAGCCCATCGTGGGTGCCATCGCCTTCGTCCAGGGCTGGACCTGGATCGACTGGGTGCTGCCCTTCTCGGGAGGCGCCGCAGCGGTGTCGACGGAGGGTGCCGAGGCATGGGGGCACCTGGCGGTCTTCGGCGGGTGGTTCCTCATCATCGCGATTCCCGCCTGGATCCTCTTCGTGCGCCGCGACGCCTGATTCGTGACCACCGCGCGAGGCCTGCCTAGCGTCCGCGGGGAGGCGCGTGCTCTCCTCGCGGTCGCCGCCGGCGGCGCGCTGGGAGCGACCGCGCGCTACGCCGTGGACGTCGTGGCTGTTGCGTGGGGGCTTGCTGCGCCGTGGGCAACCCTCACCGTCAATCTTGTCGGCTGCGCCCTCATGGGACTGCTCGTCTCCGCCGTCCTGGCTCACCCGGCTCGACATCCGCTCTGGCGTCCCTTCCTCGGCATCGGCGTACTCGGCGGCTTCACCACCTTCTCGGCCTTCGCTGCCGATGTGGTCCTCCTGGGGGACGAGGGCGCCTGGGCCGGAGGTGGGGCATATGTCATCGCCACCCTGGTGGGCGGACTCGCGGCGATGTGGCTGGGCTACACGATCGGGCACGCGCTGCGCCGTCGCGGGCGAGCCCGATGACCGCCTTTGCGCTCGTCGCCGCCGGCGGCGCGCTCGGCGCGACCGTGCGCTACCTCCTGGTGCTGCGCCTTTCGGGCCGATTCCCGTGGTCGATCCTCATTGCCAACCTCGCCGGGTCGTTCGTCCTGGGCCTGCTCCTTGTGTCCGCGAGTCCCGGATGGCTCCTCTTTGCCGGCGTGGGATTCTGCGGTGCACTCACCACCTTCTCGACATTCGCACTCGACACCTTTGTCCTCGCGCGCGAGGGACGGCGTACCGCTTCGATCGTCAATGTGGGCGCCTCGGTGGCAGGCAGCGTCCTGGCACTCATGGCGGGACTGGCGCTCGCCCGCGCCCTCGGTCTCTAGTCTCTCGCGCAGTCGATGATGCGGGTGGGTGTGACGATGCAATCCACCCTGTGGTCGTGCGCTTGCGTGGGCAGTGATGCAACGACGTCGTCGTCACCGACGATGGCCGCGATAGGCGGAAGGCTGTCGCCGAGCGACGCCAGCGCCCGGTCGTAGTAGCCGCCCCCCTTGCCGAGGCGGTCTCCGCGCAGTGTGACCGCGAGCGCCGGCACGAGCATGGCGCGCACGGGCAGGAGTTCGACGGCAGGGCCGACGGGCTCCGCGATGCCCATGGACGACACCTCGGTGGCACCCTCGTCGACCACCCAGGCCATGGCGTGGTCGCTCACGCGGGGCAGCAGCACCTGGAAGCCCGCGGATGCGAGGCGCTCACGCATGGGTCCGGTGTCCGGCTCCGTGCCGTAGGAGGCGTAGCAGGTCACCCTCGGCGGCCCCGGCAGTTGCTCGAGGAGCCCCATGACCTGATCCGCGAGGCCCTGGGCACCCGGCCTCGGCTCGGATCGGCGACGCGCTCTCGCCTCGGCCCGCGCTGCCGCTTTGGCGGCCGATGGGTCGGTGTCGGGGGTGCTCACCCGGGCATTCTCCTAGGGTGTCCCCATGCGCGTGACGACGGCGGTCATCCCCGCGGCCGGCCTCGGCACGCGATTCCTCCCCGCGACCAAGGCGACTCCCAAGGAGATGCTGCCGGTCGTCGACAAGCCGGCCATCCAGTACGTCGTCGAGGAGGCCGTGGCCGCCGGGCTCGAGGACGTCCTCTTCGTCACGGGCAGGAGCAAGCGTCCCCTCGAGGATCACTTCGATCGCAATCTCGAGCTTGAGGCAGCGCTGGAGGCGAAGGGCGATGTCGCGCGCCTGCGCAGCGTGACCGAGTCCAATGACCTCGCTCGCATCCACTACGTCCGACAGGGCGATGCGCTCGGCCTGGGTCATGCCGTGCTCATGGCAGAGCGACATGTGGGGGACCACCCCTTTGCCGTGCTTCTGGGCGATGACCTCATCGATCCGCGCGACGCGGTGCTCGAGCAGATGATCGCGGTGCGCGATGAGCTCGGCGGGTCTGTGCTCTGCCTCATGGAAGTCCCGCGCGATCAGATCTCGCTCTACGGCTGTGCCGCTGTGGCGCCTACGGGCGTCGACGGTGTCGTGCGCGTGACAGATCTCGTGGAGAAGCCCGAGGCTGCTGTGGCTCCGAGCACGCTGGCGGTGATCGGGCGCTACATCCTCGATCCGGAGGTCTTCTCCGTGCTCTCGCGCACGGCTCCGGGTCGGGGCGGAGAGATCCAGCTCACCGATGCCCTGCGTGAGCTCGCGGTCGCGGGCCGCGTCCACGGCGTGCTCTTCTCGGGGCGGCGCTACGACACCGGAGACCGACTTTCCTACCTCCAGGCGGTCATCCGCCTTGCCCTGGAGCGTGACGATCTCGGTCCTGCCCTGCGCGCCTGGCTGCCCGAAGTCCTGGATGCGCGCGCCCTCGAGGGCGAGGCCTGACATGAGATCGGTGGAGGAGCACCAGCGCGTCGTCCTCGGCGATGCACGGCCACTCGAGGCAGTGAGGGTCTCCCTGCTCGACGCGGACGGCCTCGTCCTGGCGGAGTCGGTCACGGCGGACTGGCCGCTGCCGTCCTTCGACAACAGCTCGATGGACGGCTACGCCGTACACGCGATCGACGTCGCCGGTGCCACGGAGGCGACCCCTGTGCGCCTGCCGGTGCGCGGAGATATCGCCGCCGGCCAGGAATCTGCGCACCGACTCGAGCCGGGCACCGCCGTCCGCATCATGACGGGAGCGCCCGTGCCCGAAGGCGCTGACGCCGTCGTGCCCGTGGAGTGGACGGATGGCGCAACCGATGAGGTGTCGATCTCACGTGCTCCGGATCTGGGCGCCCACATCCGCCGTCGCGGCGAGGATGTCGCGGCCGGCGAGATCGTCCTCGAGCCCGGCACGCCCATCAATGCGCGGGTCATCGCCATGCTGGCAGCCGTCGGCGTCGCGGGTGTCCCCGTCCACCGTCGACCTCGAGTCACGGTCATCTCCACGGGCGACGAACTCGTGGACCCCGGCGTAGAGCTGGGTCCAGGGCAGATTGTGGACTCCAACAGCTACATGCTCACCGCCGCGGTGCGCGAGGCGGGAGCCGATGCCGTGCGCGTCGGTCCCGTCCGTGATGACGAGGAGGAACTCGAGCGCGTTCTCGTGGAAGAGGCCGCGCGCAGCGACCTGATCCTCACCTCGGGTGGGGTCAGCATGGGTGCCTACGACACGGTCAAGGCCGTCCTCTTGCGCATGGGTGGGGTGGACTTCGTCAAGGTCGCCATGCAGCCCGGGATGCCCCAGGGTTCGGGGCTCGTCGGGTCGACCCCGATCGTCACCCTTCCCGGCAACCCCGTGAGTTCCTTCGTCTCCTTCGAGGTATTCGTCAGGCCGCTCATTCGCAGGCTCCTCGGTCACACCTCCCTCGAGCGTCCTCGCCTGCATGCGATCTGCTCGCGCGAGTTCGCGTCGCCGGTGGGCAAGACACAGTTCGCTCGGGTGAGCCTGACAATGCGAGACGGCCTCATGCATGCGGAGCCTGAGGGCGGTCAGGGATCCCACATCATCGGCGGACTCGCACGCGCGGATGGCCTCGCCATCATCCCGGAGCAGGTCGGCCGCGTGTCAGTGAGCGATGAGCTCGTCGTCATGGACCTGCGCGGAGGCACCCGATGAGCAACGAGTTTTCACACCTCGATTCCCGTGGGGCCGCCCGCATGGTGGATGTCAGCGGCAAGGACATCACGGTGCGCACGGCCACGGCGTCGGGGCACGTGCACACGTCGCCCGAGGTGGTCGCCCTGCTGCGCGGGCAGGGAATGCCCAAGGGCGATGCCCTCGCCGTGGCGCGGATCGCCGGCATCCAGGCCGCCAAGCGCACCCCGGACCTCGTGCCCCTCTGCCATCCACTCGCGATCCACGGGGTCGATGTGGATCTCGTCGTCGACGACAGCGGGGTCGGCATCGTGGCGACAGTGCGCACCGCTGACAGGACCGGGGTCGAGATGGAGGCGCTCACGTGCGTCTCGGTAGCGGCCCTCGCGCTCGTGGACATGGTCAAGGCCGTGGATCCGGCTGCGGTGATCACGGACATCCGCCTCGATGAGAAGTCGGGGGGCAAGCGCGGTCACTGGGTGCGACCGGCATGAACCATGGCTGGCCCGCTCGGCTGCGCGAGGGCCGCATCGAGTTGCGACCGCTCCGACTCCGCGATGCCACCGCATGGCGTGAGGTCCGCACGCGCAACGCGCGATGGCTCCGTCCCTGGGAGGCGACCCTCCCGCTCGCCGAGCATGATGCCCCGACCACATACGGATCGATGGTGCGTCGTCTGCGGGCCGAGGCGAGGGAAGGGCGCAGCCTGCCCTTCGCCCTCACCGTGGACGGTGTCTTCGCTGGTCAGGTCACGGTCGGGGGCATCGCCCGAGGCTCCCTCCTCAGCGCCTACATCGGCTACTGGATCGATCAGCGCGTCGCCGGTCGCGGCATCATGCCGACCGCTGTCGCGATGGCCACCGACCACTGCTTCCGTGAGGTGGGGCTTCATCGCGTCGAGGTCAACATCCGTCCGGAGAACACCGCGTCCCTGCGCGTCGTGGAGAAGCTCGGATTCCGCTCCGAGGGTCTTCGCGAGCGCTACCTGCACATCGACGGCGACTGGAGGGACCACCTCACCTTCGCCCTTTGCGCGGAGGATGTGCCCGACGGACTCCTTCCGCGGTGGCTGTCGACCCGCGTGAGCTCGACGGGGGCCACGCCGGGGGCCTAGTGCGACACGAGGCGCGCCTCGCGCACGAGGTCCCCCATTCAGGGGTCCCCGCCACCTAACGTTCATTGATGTGACGGGTCTGATCTATGTGGCGATCGTTGCCTTGTGGGCCGCCGTACTCATCCCCATGTGGCTGCGTCGCCATGACGACGACCAGGCACGGCGCATCGAGCGCCATCGTGTCGCCATGGGGACCCTCGCGCGCATTGCCGACGATGCCGAGGGCGCCCAGGGCATGGCCGCTCGACGCCGCAGGGTGATCGTGGCGGCTGCCGCGACGCTCGGTGCGCTGGGCACCGCGGCCTGGGTTGCGGGGCTGCTGCCCGGTGTCGTGTCCGCGCTGCTGTGGCTGCCCCTCCTCACCTTCCTCCCTGTCGCCTTCATCGCCGAGCGTCGCGCCTCGCGCCTCGCCGCCGAGCGAGCACTCGAGATTCGACGGGAGCGTCGCGCTGACCGCGTGGCGCGGTCGGTCCCGAGGCCAGCGGCTGCACCTGCTGCCATCACTCCACGCGTGTCAGATGCACGGCCGTCGGTGCCCGCGTGGGACGAGGTCTTCGACCAGACGGCCTGATGCGCTGCCCGCTGGTGTAGTGTCACGGCCTGTCCGAGGGCGACCTCGGCCGACGGGGCTTCGGCCCCCCGGGGCTGTAGCGCAGTCCGGTAGCGCACCTCGTTCGCATCGAGGGGGTCAGGGGTTCAAATCCCCTCAGCTCCACACTTCCGAAGGGCCTTCGGGCCTTTGCGAGGGGCCTTCGGGCCTTCACTAGGTCGGGCCTTCCTGGGAATTTCCGCAGCCGCTGCCGCCTCGCCGGTCCGATCGCCGCGACTCCTGGCCGCGCCCGGCCTACGGTGTGGGGCGAAGGAGGCACCATGCCCGCAAGCAGACGAGTAGCCGCGCTCACGGCGTTGGCCCTCGCCACCGCCGGCGCTGTCGCGGCCGTGCCTGCGCGCGCGGAGGGTCCGGTGGCGGCGTGCCACTGGATCGACCGCGAGTACTCCACGACCTACACCTGCGACGATCCGGTCGAGACTCTCCAGGCGCTCGAGATCGTCGAGTGCTGGAAGTACCCGGCTCCCGCGCGCACCTACGTCCGAATCAAGACCGATGCCGGTTGGGAGCGCAACCCCGAGGTCACCGTCAGCGTGCGCGGATCCAAGGGCTGCGCCGAGCCCTACCCCTACCGCACAGTCGTCACCGTCCCCGCTTCGCTACTGGCCGAGATGACCGCCACCCGGGTGCGCTTGACCATGCCGCGCAGCGAGGTCGTGCTACCAGACGGCACGACGCGGATCATGGGCAAGACGGTGGTGACGTACGGCGCATGCCTCATGCCTGAGGATGCCGGCGACTGGTGCCCGGAGCGCTGACCGGTCAGACCCAGGTCGGCATCCACATGCGCCAGGTCCACTGCTCGTAGGGGATGACCTCACCCGTCCAGATCGGGTAGAACCACCACGCCGCGATGATGACGAGCACGAGGATCGCCGCGGCGATCCAGGTGCCTGCGCGGCGTCGCTCTCGGCTGGCGTCTGGTGGGCCGGTGAGTGCCCCGATCATCATGGCGAGGGCCATCGCGAGGTAGGGCAGGAAGACGACCGAGTAGAAGGAGAAGATCGTCCGGTCGAGGTAGAGCAGCCACGGCACCCAGCCCGCGAGGACGGCGAGCAAGACCGCGCCCGCGCGCCAGTCGCGCCGGGTCACCCAACGCCAGACGAGGTAGAGCAGGGCAATGGACCCCACCCACCAGATGATGGGGTTGCCGAGGGCCAGGACTTCCGCGGCGCACGAGTCAGCTGCACAGCCGGACTCGCCGCGTTCGAGGCTGGCCCAGTAGAAGGATGTGGGCCTCGTCTGCAGGAACCAGCTCAGCGGATTCGATTGATACGAGTGATCGCCGGTCAGCCCGACGTGGAATTGCCATGCTTCGCCGTGATAGTGCCAGAGCGATCGCAGCGCTGCGGGGATGACGGAGGGCGTGCTGTCGGCCCACTGTCGCCCCCACCCGCCGTCGGTGAGCAGCCAGCCTGACCAGGTGACGACGTATGTCACCGCGGCCGTGCCGACCATCGCGACGAACGCGATGGGCGCGCTGCGCAGCAGGGTGACGGTCCACGCCTGGACCACGCCCAGGCGGCGACGCAGGGCGACATCCCAGATGACGGTGAGCAGGCCGAAGGCGGCGAGGTACCACAGCCCGGACCACTTCACGGCGCACGCGAGCCCCAGCGCCGCGCCTGCTGCCCAGCGCCACGGCCGCGCTCCCAGTGCGGGCCCCCACGGCCCCACGGCCCCGGGTGGATGGGTGGTGAGACGGCGTCGGACCTGGTCTCGATCGAGGAGCAGGCAGCCGAAGGCCGCGAGCACCGTGAAGGACAGCACCATGTCGAGGACCGCGGTGCGGCTCGTGACGAGGTGCATGCCGTCGAGGGCAACGAGCAGCCCCGTCACCGTGCCGATGAGATCCGAACGCGTGAGACGCCGAGCGATGCGCGCGGCCATGAGGATCGACAGGGTCCCCAGGACGGCGACGGCGAAGCGCCATCCGAAGGGGGTCACCCCGAAGAGCCACTCGCCGCCAGCGATCACCCACTTGCCGAAGGGCGGATGCACGACGAACGACGGATCGTCCTTGAAGACATCGATGGTGCGCCAGTTGC
>CAZLNF010000072.1:0-8778 GCA_964560885.1 uncultured Actinomyces sp.
CAGCGCCGGCTGATCCCTACGCCGCTCCTGCAGCGCCGGCTGATCCCTACGCCGCACCGGCGGATCCCTACGCCGCGTACCGCGCGCAGGGCTACGCGTCGTCGTACTCCACCGATCCCTACGCCGCCTACGCCGGCACCGCGACCGCGGCGCCGCCCGCGCCTTCCGCTACCCGCACGGACAAGTCCGGTCGCGGGGGCATGATCGCGCTGGCGTCCGCGGGGCTTGCGCTCACCGCGCTGGTCGCGGGCACCATCGGTGGTGCCGTGGGCTTCACCGTGGCGCGCGTCACGCAGCCCGAGCCGGTAGCCGCTGTCGCCGTGACTCCGATCGGCGCCACAGGCGACGCGATCAGTCCGCCCGCGGGTGGGAGCATCGCCGCTGTCGCCGCTGCCCTCCAGCCCTCGGTCGTGCAGATCAACGTCGATGGTGGCGGAGGTGCGGGCACCGGCTCCGGCTTCGTCATCCGCGAGGACGGCTACATCCTCACCAACAATCACGTCACCGCCAACGGCAACGACATCACGGTCACCTTCAGCGATGGCCGCATTGTCGACGCGACCCTGGTCGGGGCCAACCCTGGCTATGACCTCGCCGTGCTCAAGGTCGACGAGACCGGCCTGCCTGCCGTCACGCTGGGTTCCTCGAGTGCCCTCGAGGTGGGTGACTCCGCGATCGCCCTCGGCTCGCCGCTTGGACTGCAGGGCACCGTCACCGCGGGCATCGTGAGCGCACTCAACCGACCCGTCACCGCGGGCGGCGAGGGCGAGCTCTCCTTCATCAACGCCATCCAGACCGACGCGGCCATCAACCCGGGCAACTCCGGCGGCCCGCTCGTCGACGGCAACGGCGCGGTCATCGGCATCAACTCCGCGATCGCCGCACTGGGGGGCAGCCTCGGCGGCCAGGTGGGCAACATCGGTCTTGGCTTCGCCATCCCGATCGACACCGCCGTGCGCATCGCGTCGGAGCTCATCGCCACGGGAAGCTCATCGACGCCGATCATCGGCGTGCAGCTCGACATGGAGTACGCCGGCCAGGGTGCACGCGTGGCGGGCATCACCGACAACGGCCCCGCATCCGCCGCGGGGCTGCGCGAGGGCGATGTCATCACCGCACTCAACGGCACGCCCGTCGTCAATGCCACCGACCTGATCGTGGATGTGCGCTCGCTGGCCCCGGGTGAGCAGGTGACGCTCACGGTCGAGAGCGACGGCTCGCAGCGCGAGGTCACGCTGGTGCTCGGAGCCCAGAAGGACTAGGCGAATCGTCGTAGGAAGGGCGAACGTCAGACGACGGCGACCGCACCGCCGCGGCGCGTGTCCGCGGCAGCCGTGACCCGGCCATCCGGATCCCGGGACACGGCGTGGACGCCACCGAAGAAGAGATCGGCCGAGGGCCACTCCCGCAGAGGGGAGTGGCCCTCCGCCATCCAGGACACGAAGTCCGCCGGGAAGCCGGGCTCGATATCGATGACGTCGTCGCCGACATGCAGACGCGGTGCGCTGATCGCACTCGCCAGGTCGTCACCGAGATCGATGGTGCGCAGGAGCACCTGGGTCAAAGCCGAACGGATGCGCTCGCTGCCGCCCGTGCCGAGTGCGAGAAGGGCACCGTCGTCATTGCCCACGAGAGTCGGCGCCATCATCGAGCTGAGTCGCTCGCCCGCAGGCAGGGAGTGGAAGCCCCCCGGGTGCAGGTCGGCCTCGCCCAGCATGTTGTTGAGTGCGACGCCGGCGGCGACCGTGCCCGAGCCTGAGCCGTTCGACAGTGACAGAGCCGCGATGCGGCCCTCACCGTCGATCACGGAGAGGTGGGTCGTGCCGCGGCGCACCTGGGCATCTGCGCGGTGGCGCTGCGTGGCGCGACGTAGGGCTTCGGGGACCTCCGGCCAGGGGTCGCCCGTGGGCGGGACCAGACCGAGGGACTCCAGGACGATCGCCCCGCCGAAGGCAGGCGGTGGATTGGTCCATATCCAGCAGCCGCCCCGTCGCGCACGGACCGGCACGCGCTCCGTGACGACGTAGGCGCGCATGTCCTCGCGGGACACGAGGCCACCGTGTGCGCTGATGGTGTCGGCCACAGGCGCGGTGAAGACGACATCGGATGACTCACCGGCGGCGAGCCTGGCGAGCATGTCGGCGTACGCCGGATTGCGGAAAGGCTTGCCGTCCAGTGGAGGTGCGTAGAGCGCCGCGCTGGCGGGCGTGAGCCGCAGGATCGGGCCGATCACGCGGATGAAGGCGACCTGCACGTCATCGAGATGAATCCCCTCGCGCGCTGCCGTGAGTGCGGGTGCGATCACTTCGCTGAGGGGCAGTCGGCCGCCGCGTGCGTGCAGATCGAGTAGGCCAGCGAGCGTGCCGGGCACGGCGACGCTCGACCAGCCGACGTGGAACTCCTGCTGCGTGCCCGACCCGAAGGTCACGGAGAGGTTGGTCATCGGCTCCGCATGGTCTGCCTGTCGATTGCGGCCCGGCATGTCCACGAAGAAGTCGGTGACCTGTGGGGTTTCCCCGGGCGCGGCCGTGAGGCAGAAGCCACCCCCGCCCAGGCTCGCCAGGGTCGGCTCCGCCACCGTGGCGGCGAAGGCGCCAGCCACGGCGGCGTCGATCGCGGATCCCCCGAGGCGGAGCATCTGCGCGGCGGCGTCACGCGTGGGAGCCGAGCCGGCCGCGACCGCTGCACTGCCGGGCGGCCCTGAGGCAGCCACCGCAATCTCGCCGGACACGCCCCGCACGCTATCCCTCGGGCTTAGCCTGGCGACGTGGTGGACTTCCTCGCGTCGGCGGGCCCAAGCCTGGGCGTCGAGGTCGAACTCGCCCTCGTCGACGCGGACTCCAGCGCACTCGTGTGCGTCGCACCCGAGTTGCTGGCGCGGGTCGGGCGCGGTCACCCGGACGCAGAGCACCCGAAGATCAAGAAGGAACTCTTCGAGTGCACGGTCGAGGTCATCACCGGCGTGTGCTCCACCGTGGCCGAGGCACGTGCTGACCTCGCATCAACCATGCGCGAGGTGGAGGAGGCAGCAGCCGCGTCCGGTGCGGCGGTGATCGGTGCCGGTCTGCATCCCTTCACCCCGTGGCACCAACTCACCCTGTCGGAGGGCGAGCGCTACCAGCGGCTGGTCGACACGATCGGGTGGCCGGCCAGACGTCTCACCACCCACGGGGTGCACGTGCACGTCGGAGTGCGCTCGGGTGACAAGGCCATCGCGACCGTCAACTCCCTCTCGGGCTACCTTCCCGTCTTCCTCGCCCTGTCCGCCGCCAGTCCCTATTGGAATGGACAGGACACCGGCCTGGCCTCCACGCGCACCAAGATCTTCGAGTCGATGCCGACCACGGGCCTGCCGCCGCACCTGCGCGACTGGGACGAGTTCAACGTCTTCCTCGAGACGCTCATCGAAGCGGGCGCCGTGCAGACGGTGCGGGAGGTGTGGTGGGACATCCGCCCGCACCCGGGCTACGGCACCGTCGAATTGCGCATGTGCGACTCGATGCCGACCCTGTGGGAGATCGCCGCGCTCGCTGCCCTCGCGCAGTCGCTCGTGACCGAGTTCGACCGCATGATCGATCGCGGCGAGACACCCGAGGTGCCGCGCGAGTGGGTGCGCAGGGAGAACAAGTGGCGCGCCGCCCGCTGGGGCACCGATGCTGACCTCGTCATCGATGAGTCCGGTCACACGCGCCCCCTGCGCGACATCGTGGACGACCTCGTAGAGCGACTCCTCCCCATTGCCACCGAGCTGGGCTGCGCTGCCGAGCTCGCGGACCTACGACGCATCGCCGCGGAAGGTCCCAGCTATGTCCGCCAGCGGGGCATCGTCGCTGACGGCGGGGACCTGCCCGGGGTGGTCCAGGCACTGCGCGCCGAGCTCGCCGAGTCGATCGCCACGGAGGTGGGCGGTCCGTGACCACCGCGATCACCTCCCTCACGACGGCGAGGGAGCACGAACTCGTGGCGTTCCGCCGCCGCCTGCATGCCAATCCCGAGCCGTCCTACGCCGAGCACGCGACGACACAGGCCATCGCCGAGCGATTGCAGGTCGCCGGCCTGCGCCCTCAGGTGCTGGAGATCGGCACGGGGCTTGTCTGCGACGTGCCGGGCAATGCCCCCGGCCCGATGGTCGTCCTGCGCGCGGACATCGACGCGCTTGCGATGCCCGATGGCACCACCACCGAGTATCGCTCGCGCAGGGAGGGCGTCGCGCACGCGTGCGGACATGATGCGCACACCGCCATCGTGCTCGGCGCCGGGCTCGTGCTGCGGGCCCTCACCGAGATCGAGTCGGTGCCGGGCATCGTGCGCCTGGTCTTCGAGCCGGGCGAGGAGTCGATCCCCGGTGGCGCCGTCGAGATCGTGCGCGAGGGCTGGATCACGGGAGCGGCGTACGTGCTGGGACTGCACTGCGATCCCAAGATCGACCTCGGGGAGATCGGCCTCCGCGCGGGTGCCCTCACCGCAGCCTCCGACACCGTGGAGATCGTCGTCAGTGGCCCGGGCGGCCACACCGCCCGCCCCCAGCTCACGGTCAACCTGGTCGAGGTGATGTCCGACCTCGTCTCGGCCCTCCCGCGCGAGGTGCGGCGCCGGCTCGGCGCGCCCGAGGGTGCACCGGGCAATGGTGACGACGAGGTGGTGGTCGTCTTCGGTGCCTTCCACGCGGGCGATGCGGCCAACGTGATCCCCGCGCATGGCACGCTGCGCTGCTCGGTGCGGTGTGCGGATCGCGCTGCCTGGGATCGCGCGGAGACGGTCGTGCGCGATGTCGTGGCGCAGATCCTCGAAGCCTCGGGTGCCACCTGGGAGATCGACTACCGGCGTGGCACACCCCCGGTGGTCAATGACGGCGCCGCACTCCGCGTCCTCGACGCTGCGGCCCGCGCGGTCGTGGGCGACGGCGGTGTCCTGGAGGCACCGAGGTCGATGGGGGCCGACACCTTCGCGTGGTTCGGCGATCACGCGCCTTCGGCGTACGCCCGTCTCGGCACCCACTCCGGGGATCGCGCCCGCCGGGATCTGCATGCATCGACCTTCGACATCGATGAGCGCGCGATCGCGATCGGCACCCGATTCCTCGCCGAGGCCGCCCTGCTGGCGCTGAACGGGTCCGGGGATGCGCGCCGCGGCTGAGCACGGCAGGCTGAAGGGGTGAATCCCCTGGACTCGGCGGCCGACCTCATCGCGGGGGGATTCCGGCGTCTGGTCTCCGGTGATCCTGATGGGCAGCCCGAGTGGGTGCGCCAGCTCGAGTACGGCGAGGACACCGGCTACTTCGGACCGGGCTCGGCTGCCTGGACGGTGCACGGGTCGCTTCCCACTCTGGTGGGAGGCGTGCGCGCGCTGCTCGTGCAGGCACTGCATCCGGCGGCTCTCGCGGGAGTCCAGGAGCACTCACGCTACGAAGAGGACGCACTCGGTCGTCTCGCCGGCACGACCCAGTGGCTCACCGTCGTGACCTTCGGAGACACCGCCCAGGCTGATCGTGAGTGCGCGCGCGTGCGTGGTCTGCACCGCCGTGTCCGCGGGGTATACGACGCCGACGGGATGGAGCGGCCCTACGCCGCGAGCGATCCCGACCTGCTGCGCTGGGTGCATGTGGCCTTCACCGACTCCTTCCTCGCGACGCATCGCGTCTGGGGTCCGCCGATCCCGGGCGGCGAAGACGCCTATGTGCGCGAGTGGGCCAAGGCGGGTGAGCTGGTCGGTGTCGAGGACCCGCCGCGCTCGGTCGCCGAACTCGACGAGCAGATGGCTGGCTTCGCCCCTGTCCTACGCCGCTCCGAGGCGAGCGAGCGCACCGTGCGATTCATCAGGCAGGCGCCGTTGCCGCTGCCCGCCCGTCCGCCGTACGGAATCCTCTTCGCGGGTGCCGTCGCCACCCTGCCCGCCGACCAGCGTCGGCTCCTGGGGCTGCCACCCGTGCCGCTCGCGGTCGCGCGGCCTGCGGTGGGTGCGCTGCTCGGGGGCATGGGAGCCGTCCTGGGGCGTCAGTCCCCGTCGCAGCGCAATGCGCGCCGCCGCGTCGCACGACTCGACGTCGCCTGAGGCCGTTTCCCGGTCCGCCTGCGCACTCGCCCTCGCCCATCACACAGCGAACTTCGGGACGAAAGCGCCGCTGCAGGACACATTTGTCCCGAAGTTCGCTGTGTCGCCTGGGAGTCGACATCGCGTTAGGAGTCGACGTCGCCTTAGGCGTCGACGTCGCCTGACTAGTCGATCGCCGCACCGCGCAGGTGGATGCGGTGCGCGATCCACGTCGCGACCGCCGCGGCGACGACGGCACTGAAGAGCACGCCCTGCCCGGAGGTGCGCATGAGGAGTGCTCCGATGAAGGCTCCGACGAGGTAGCCGATGGGAGTGCCGAAAGCAATGGCCGCTGCGCGGCGACGTCCAGCGGCCCAGGCATCAGCGGACTGCACGAGCGCGGTGTTGATGACGACCGTCTGGATCGCCACGCCCACGATGCGCGTGACGACAGCCGCCTGGAATGCCTGCGAGAGGGAGAGCAGGAGGACCGCGGCGTAGGCAAAGGCCACGTCACCCCATATGAGCACGCCGACGCTGGTGATGGCGATGAGGCTGACCTCGATGGACAGCATGGCCACGCGTGCCCGTGGCACGCCGCTCCGCTTCCGCAGCTCACGGCGGATGAAGATGGCCACGAAGACGCCGATGCTGAAGGCCAGCAGTGCGATCGAGCAGGCCACCAGCGTCGTGGTCTTCTGCTCGCCGGCGAGGCTCAGGGTGATGATGACGAGGTTGCCGGTCTGGTTGGCGACGAAGACCCCGAAGCGCGCGAAGGCGATCGCGTCGACGATGCCGCTCGTCGCCGCGAGGAGCACGACAATGGCGAAGGCCGGCCCGGCGAATCGGATGTCGGCATCACCGTCGGGTGCGGGCAGAGGCTGCGCCATTGAGCTAGCCAGCGTCAGGCACGTCGCGCGCGGACTTCTGTGCCTGCGAGATCACCGTGGCGCCGCTCACGAGTGCCTTGCGCCACGGGGGTACGCCGTCGATCTCGATTTCGAGGGAGAAGGACAGGAAGGTGCGGATCAGCACGATGATGCCCAGGACGATGACGTTGTCCAGAGTGGGGGCCACGGCGACGGTGCGGATGAGGTCGCCGGCCACGAGGATCTCGAGGCTGAGCAGGAGGACACCACCGAAGGTCTGGCGCATCAGCTTGTAGCCGGCTGACCCGCTGCGGCTTCGCGCCCACAGGCGCAGGGACACGAAGGCGGCGAAGAAGAGGCCGATCATGAGGACGGCCGCGGCGATGACCTCGAAGACCTGAGCGACGACCAGCATCACCTCGGTGTAGGTCTGCTCGTTCATGCGTGCGTCCCGGTCACGGGGCCATTCCTACCAGTGCGGCGAGCTCAGCGAGGGTGCCCTCGACCAACTCGCGGGGGTCGGGCACGAGCGCGGCGTCCGTGGCGAAGCCGACGGTGACCGTGCCGGCGTAGGAGAAGACCGTGCACGTCATGGGCTGGTCCCCGGAGGACGGCGCGAAGCCGATCACCTGCCGTACGCCGACCCCGGCGAAGGTGAGCGGTGCGCGCGGGCCGGGCACATTGGTGAGGACGCCGACAGCCTTGTTGGCGAAGAAGTCGGTGAGGGCCGTGCTCACGGGGCGCGGTGCGGCGGAGATACCGCGCTGCACCCCGAAGGTGATGATCGGCTCCTCGGATCGCTTGATGCGGTCCATGCGTGCCCGAGTGCGCTGCAGGCGCTCCACCGGATCCTCCGGGTTGAGCGGCAGTACGGCCATGACGAGGGCAAAGAAGTTGCCGAGGTCCTCAGGGAGATTCTCGGCGATCGGGACCAGGTTGACCGGCACCATCCACTCGATCTCATCGACGTCGTCGACGTCGCGCGCATGCAGGTAGCGGCGCAATCCACCCGCCACCGCCGTGAGAAGCACGTCGTTGATGCTCGCGCCGTGCTGCCGCCCCGCTGCTTTGACGGCATCGAGTGGGATGCCCGGGGACCACGCCACAGCCTTGTGCATGCCGGGTGTCCCGCTCCAGACCGTGCGCACCGTCGTACCGCGCAAGGCCAGCTTGGCGACGGATGCGGTGGTATTCGCGAAGCGGTTGTCGAGGCCCATCGCCTCGAAGGCATCGACGAGCCGGCCGGGGCTGCGGAGCACCTCGCCCCAGATCTCCGCCCCGGTCCCGAGGGCATGGCGCGTATCGCGCGCGAGGGATGCCGCACCGCGCGCTACGGCTCGGGCGGCATCCGCGATGGCCTCGCCCGTTGCGTTGACGATCCCGCTTGCGATGCCGCGCGGCCCTCCGGAGGGACCCTGCCGTGCGACCAGGGCCTCCACGCGCGGGTCGGTCGTGTCGCAGAGGCTGAGCATGACCTGGGTGAGGCGCACGCCGTCCGCGATCGCATGGTGGAAGCGGCACACGAGCGCGGATCCCACCGCGCCATCGTCGAGCGTCACATCCTCGACGAGGGCGATGTCCCACAGCGGTCGGTCGCGGTCGAGCGGGCGGGCACGCTGCTCGGAGACGTATCGCTCAAGCTCGGCCATGCCCGCGGGCTCGGGCAGTCGCACACGTCGCACATGGCGGTCGAGGTGGAAGTGCGGATCGACCTGCCAGACCCAGCCACCCTCGCTGAGGAGCGCGCGCGACCGGAAGACCGGGAAGCGATCGATGACCCGCTCCTGGGTCGCATGGAGGAGGTCATCCCAGTCGGGCGGAGACTCGAAGAGCATCACGCCGTCGATGACCATGAGGTTGTTGGGCCGGTCCATGGTGA
>CAZLNF010000073.1:0-8697 GCA_964560885.1 uncultured Actinomyces sp.
CATCCCACCGTCGTCTCATCGACCTGGCAGTCCCTGCACGACCGACTCGAGGACTGGGGCCTGAAGCCAGGCGCCGACTCGGGCACGCCGATGACACGTGGCTGCATCCTCAAGACGTGGGGCAATGTCGAGACCGGACTGTGGGAGTGCACGCCCGGCGGCTGGACCGTGGTGGACCGCCCGGACGAGGAATCGGTGATCATCCTCGCCGGGCGAGCCCGCGTCACGGACGCCGACGGCACGGTGACCGAGATCTCCGAGGGCAGCACCGTCGTCTTCCCCCAGGGCTGGCATGGCCGCTGGGATGTGGAGGAGACGATCGTGAAGTACTACGTCTCCATCCGGTAACGCTCAGCCCTCGACGATGATCTCGCCGGCCTCGGCGACGAGGTTGCCGTCTGCGTCGTAGACGTCGACGACGTCCTCCTCGACCACGAGGTTGCCATCGGCATCGAAGACGTCGATGGTCTCCTCGACGATGGACCCGTCCTCGCTGGTCACGACCATGACGTCGTCGACGACCGTGCCGATCACGTTGCCGTTGTCATCGACGAGCTCGGTGATCTCGATGGACTCGCCGACCTCGATGTCGTCGTCAGCCATGGCACTTCCTTCCTTAGGGTTGGACCCCCATCCAAGTGGATGGAGGATGTGCAGGCGGGGAGTTTCCCCAGGATTCATCCGCCCAGGCGAGAAAGAGCCGCGGTGACACGGGGGTCCAGGTCACCAGGATGGGCAACGTCGAACTCCGTAAGCTCGCTGATCATCGTCGGGGTCCAAAAGGCACGCAGATGGTCGGTGATGCGCGCAGTTGCCTGCTCATCGGTGAGACCGACACAGTTGGCGGCGATTTGACCGGACATCCGGGTCAAGGTCTCGATGCGCACGGCTAGGCGTGGATCGATTCCGCGCCCGCCGCGACGGTGCTCGCCTCGGGCCCGCGCAGGGTCGGCGTGACCTCCACCG
Source organism: uncultured Actinomyces sp. (assembly GCA_964560885.1). Taxonomy (GTDB): domain Bacteria; phylum Actinomycetota; class Actinomycetes; order S36-B12; family S36-B12; genus Mxb001. The sequence goes on from CAZLNF010000073.1 coordinate 967, forward strand.
CGGTCACCTTGTACTCCGGGCAGTTGGTGGCCCAGTCCGAATACTCCGTGGTGATCACATTGGCCCCGCTGCCGGGGAAGTGGAACGTCGTGTAGACGACACCGGGGGGCACGCGATCGGTCACATTCGCCCGCATGACGGTCGTGCCGACGCGGCTCGCGATCGTGACCCACGTGCCGTCGGCGATGCCGCGTGCCTCGGCATCGGCCTCATGGATGTCGAGGACGTCCTCGTCATGCCAGGCGACATTGGCAGTGCGTCGCGTCTGGGCGCCGACGTTGTATTGGCTGAGGACACGCCCCGTGGTGAGCACAAGCGGGTAGCGACGGGTCGTGCGCTCGTCGGTGGGCACGAAGGGGGTCACCTGGAAGGCGCCCTTGCCGCGCACGAAGCCCTCGACGTGCATGATCGGGGTGCCCAGCGGATGCGCGGCATTGCACGGCCACTGCACACTGCCGACCTCGTCGAGGAGTGCGAAGGAGACACCGGCAAAAGTCGGGGTGAGGCTGGCGATCTCATCCATGATCTCGCTGGACGAGTCGTAGTGCATGGGGTAGCCCAGCGCTGCACTGAGATCGCAGGTGACCTGCCACTCCTGCTTGCCGGTCTTGGTCGCCATGACCGGGCGCACGCGGTTGATGCGACGCTCGGCGTTGGTGAAGGTGCCGTCCTTCTCCAGGAACGACGTACCGGGCAGGAAGACGTGGGCGAAGCGAGCCGTCTCGTTGAGGAAGAGATCCTGGACGATAACGAGGTCCATGGACTCCAGCGCACGCTGCACGTGCTGGGTGTTGGGATCGGACTGGGCGATGTCCTCACCCTGCACGAAGAGCGCCTTGAACTCGCCCATCACGGCGGCATCGAGCATGTTGGGGATGCGCATGCCGGGATCGCCGCGCAGCTCCGCACCCCACAGCACCTCGAACTGCTCGCGGACTGCGTCATCGGAGACGTGTCGGTAGCCCGGAAGCTCGTGGGGGAAGGAGCCCATGTCGCACGAGCCCTGGACGTTGTTCTGCCCGCGCAGCGGGTTGACGCCCACGCCCTCGCGACCGATGTTGCCCGTCGCCATGGCGAGGTTGGCCATGGCCATGACCATCGTCGATCCCTGGCTGTGCTCGGTGACGCCCAAGCCGTAGTAGATAGCGGCGTTGGCTCCGGCGGCGAAGAGCCGTGCGGCCGCGCGGAGCTCCTCTGCGGGGACGCCGGAGAGTGCCTCGACGGCCTCGGGGGAATTCTCCGGCTGGCGGATGAAGTCCTCCCAGGCGGCGAAGGTGACCGGGTCGCACCGGTCGGCGACAAACTCCCGATCGATGAGTCCCTCGGTCGCGACCACGTGCCCCATGGCGTTGACGATTGCGACATTGGTGCCGGGCTGCAGCTGCAGGTGATAGTCGGCCTCGATGTGGGGCGAGCGCACCAGGTCGATGCGCCGCGGATCCACGACGATGAGTCGCGCGCCCTCGCGGAGCCGCTTCTTCATGCGAGAGCCGAAGACCGGATGCGCGTCCGTGGGATTGGCCCCGATGACCATGATCACGTCGGCCTTCGCGACCGACTTGAAGTCCTGCGTGCCTGCCGAGGTGCCGAAGGTCTGCTTGAGGCCGTAGCCCGTGGGCGAGTGGCAGACACGCGCGCACGTGTCCACGTTGTTGGTGCCGAAGGCCGCCCGCACCATCTTCTGGACGACGTACACCTCTTCATTGGTGCAGCGGGAAGAGGTGATGCCTCCCACGCTGTCGACGCCGTACTGCTCCTGGATCTCACGGATGCGAGCGGCGGTAAAGCCGATCGCCTCCTCCCAGCTCGCCTCGCGCCAGGGCTGGTCGATCGACTCGCGCACAAGCGGGGTGAGGACGCGATCGGTGTGGGTGGCGTAGCCCCAGGCGAAGCGGCCCTTGACGCAGGAGTGGCCTTCGTTGGCCCCACCATTCTTGGAGGGCACCATGCGCACGAGCTCGTCGCCGCGCAGCTCAGCCTTGAAGGAGCAGCCCACGCCGCAGTAGGCACAGGTGGTCTCCACGGTGCGGGTCGGCATGCCCAGATCGATGACCGACTTCTCCTCGAGCGTCGCCGTCGGACAGGCCTGCACGCATGCACCGCATGAGACACACTCGCTATCGAAGAAACTGCGCCCACCCGGGCTCACCTTGGAGTCGAAGCCACGGCCGACGATGGTGAGTGCGAGCGTGCCCTGGATCTCATCGCATGCGCGCACGCAACGGCTGCACACGATGCACTTGGACTCGTCGAAGGCGAAGTAGGGGTTGGAGGCATCGGTCGGCGCATCGAGATGGTTCTCGCCGTCGTAGCCGTAGCGCACCTCCCGCAGGCCGACCACTCCCGCCATGTCCTGGAGCTCGCAGTCGCCATTGGCCGGGCAGGTGAGGCAGTCCAGCGGATGGTCGGAGATGTAGAGCTCCATGACATTGCGGCGGAGCTCCTCGACGCGAGGGGTCTGGGTGCGCACGACCATGCCGGGCTCGCACGGCGTGGTGCAGGAGGCGGGAGTGCCGCGCTTGCCGTCGATCTCGACCAGGCAGAGCCGACAGGAGCCGAAGGGCTGCAGGGAGTCAGTGGCGCAGAGCTTGGGTACGCCGACCCCGGCCTCCGCCGCGGCGCGCATGACCGAGGTGCCCACCGGGACCGAAACCGGGATGCCATCGACGACGACATCGATGCTCTCCGGCGACGTGGATGCCGGAGTGCCGTAGTCGGGCTCGTGGAGCAGGGTCATGGCCTCACCTCGGGAGTGCGGTGGAAGTCCTCAGGGAAGTGTGCCAGAGCACTGCGGACAGGCAGGGGCGTGAGGCCGCCCATGGCGCACAGCGACCCGTCGGTCATGGTCGCGCACAGGTCCTCGAGGAGGACGAGATTGCGCTCACGCTCGACACCCGCGGTGATGCGGTCAATGACCTCCACTCCACGGGTCGAGCCGATGCGACAGGGGGTGCACTTGCCGCACGACTCGACGGCGCAGAACTCCATCGCAAAGCGGGCCTGGGCGGCCATGTCGACGGTGTCATCGAAGGCCACGATGCCGCCATGGCCGAGCAGGCCACCCGCAGCGGCAAGGGCCTCGTAGTCCATGGGCACGTCCAGGGTGTCCGCGGGGAGGTAAGCACCGAGGGGACCGCCCACTTGGACGGCACGCAGGGGGCGCCCGGAGAGGGTGCCACCGCCGTAGCCCTCGACGAGCTCGGCGAGCGTGACACCGAAGGCCAACTCGACGATGCCGCCGCGCGCGATGTTGCCCGCGAGCTGGAAGACCTGGGTGCCGCGCGACCGCTCCATGCCGAGGGCCTGATACGCCGCGGCGCCATCGGCGATGATCCCCGGGACCGCCGCAAGGGTGAGGACATTGTTGACGAGCGTCGGCTTGCCGAAGAGACCCTGGAGCGCGGGGATGGGCGGCTTCGGGCGCACCATGCCGCGCCTGCCCTCGAGGCTCTCGAGCATGGCGGTCTCCTCGCCACAGACGTAGGAGCCCGCGCCCTCGACAACCCTGATGTCGAAGGCGCGACCGGAGCCCATGACGTCAGGGCCGAGCCACCCGTCGACGCGCGCGATGTCGACAGCCGTGCGCAGGGTCGCGATCGCATCGGGGTACTCGGAGCGCACGTAAATCAGTCCCTGCGTCGCTCCGGTGGCGATGCCGGCAATGGCCATGCCCTCCAGCAGCGTGAAGGGGTCGCCCTCCATGAGCATGCGGTCGGCGAAGGTGCCGCTGTCGCCCTCGTCGGCATTGCAGCAGATGTACTTCTGGTCCGCCTCGGCCTCGAGGACCGTGCGCCACTTGATGCCGGCGGGGAATCCCGCTCCCCCTCGGCCGCGCAGACCTGACGCGAGGACATCGGCGACGACCTCCTCCCGCGGGATCCCGACGGCGCGCTCAAGGCCGCGCAGCCCCCCGTGCGCGCGGTAGTCGTCGAGGTCCAGCGGGTCGATGACACCGACGCGTGCGAAGGTCACGCGCTGCTGTGAGGCGAGCCAGTCGATCTGGTCGACGAGCCCCAGGGACAGGGAGTGCGCGGTGCCATCGGCAAGGCCGGCATCGAGCAGCCCGGCGACGTCCCGCACGGCGACCGGGCCATATCCCACGCGGCCCGCAGGAGTCTCGACCTCGACAAGCGGCTCGAGCCAGAGCAGTCCGCGCGATCCATTCCGCACGATCTCGGCATCGACACCGCGCTCGCGCAGGCCCGACTCGATCGCAGCCGCTACCTCATCGGCGCCGACGGATCGAGCGGCGCTGTCACGCGGCACGTAGACGCGAATCATGCGCGCACCTCTTGCGCGCGGGCGACGGCATCGCGGATGCGCTCGACATCGCAGCGACCGAGCAGGCGGCCCTCGACCATGGCGGCCGGGCCGAGCGCGCAGTCACCCAGGCAGTAGACGGCCGAGAACTCCACGCCGTCGACGCGCTCTCCGAGCGGGACGCCGTACGCCGCCTCGAGGTCACGGACGAATTGACGCGAGCCGACCGACTGGCATGCCTCGGCGACACACACCTGCACGTGCACCTCAGGCGGGGGCGACTGACGCAGATCGTGGTAGTAGGTGAGCACCCCGACGACCTCTGCGCGGGAGACATTGAGCTCGCCAGCGATGAGGTCGACCGACTCATCCGGCACCCAGCCGAAGACCTGCTGGATGCGCTGCAGTGCAGGCAGGATGAGTCGCTCGGCGGCCGGCAGGGATCGCAGGGCGCTCGCGCCGGTATCCACCGACCACGCCTGGTGACCGGGCACCTGGCACCACCCTTCATCGCCGACAACCCCAGGCCTCAAGGGTAGGCCACGCCAGCGTGCATAGGGAGAGCTCGCGCGACGACCGACCGAAGGTTCCACAGTATGGAACCACCGGTAGAGCGCCGCGCTCTGCTGCGGTCCACCCCTAGGCTGAGGCGTCCGCCTGCGAAGGGGAAGCCATGGCCTCGACCGACCGACGCCGCGTGCTGCGGTGGCGCGACGGAGTCGTCGATGCCGGGCCCGACGCCCTCGCCATCGAGGAGCCGCTGGAGATCGAGGCCGACGGCGTTTCGGTCTCGACGACGATGCGCACTCCCGGGCACGACATCGAGCTCGCGCTGGGATGGCTCGTGGCCGAGGGGGCGCTGACGTCCATCGATGACCTCGTGGAAGCCAAGGAGTGCTTCGAGCACGTCGATGACGATCCAGAGCAGGTGCGCCGCATCGTGCAGGTGACCACCCGGGGCAAAGTGCCCGTGGAGCCGAGGCTCCATGCGACATCGAGTGCCTGCGGGGTGTGCGGTGCCGACCTCATCGCGATGACCCAGCGCACCTGCCACTGGCCGCTGAGCGAGGACAAGACGGCCTTCGACGTGGCTAGCGTGCTGCGTCAGCCCGAGGCGTGCCTTGCCGCACAGCGAGGATTCGCCGCAAGCGGAGGCCTGCATGCCGCGGGAATCTTCACCCCCGAGGGCGAGCTCCTCTGCCTCCGCGAGGACGTCGGCCGGCACAACGCCGTCGACAAGGTGATCGGCTGGGCACTTCAGGAGCGGATGCTGCCGCTGCGCGGTCACGCGCTCCAGGTGAGTGGCCGCGCGTCGGCCGAGCTGGTGCACAAGGCCGTCATGGCCGGCGTACCCCTGCTCGCGGCAGTGTCAGCGCCCAGCACGCTCGCGGTAGATCTCGCCCGCGAAAGCGGACTCACCCTCGTCGGCTTCGTCCGGGATGGATCACTCAATGTGTACGCCGGCGCGGAGCGCCTCGATCTGACGGAATAGGCAGGAGACCGGCCATGGCACGCGTGTCGACGTATCTCAACTTCATGGGCAACACCGAGCAGGCATTCGAGTTCTACCGCTCCGTCTTCGGAGGCGAGTTCACGACCCTCGATCGGATGGGTGAGATCCCCGGCATTCCCCTCAGTGAAGAGGACCAGGGCAAGGTGATGCATGTCGCCCTGCCGATCCTGGGCGGCCACACGCTCATGGGCACCGACATGCTCGAGTCGCTGGGCCATCGCCACGAGGTCGGCAACAACATCTCCATTGCCATCGAGCCGGACTCGCTGGAGCAGGCACGGCAGCTCCACGCAGGGCTGGGCGCCGGTGCCACCGACGTGCAAGATCTCGCACCGGCACCATGGGGCGGCCACTACGGATCGCTCGTCGACCAGTTCGGGATCCGCTGGATGTTCAACGTCCCGTCGTGACTGCCTATGGCGCGAGCACGTCTCGCGTCGTCACCACGGTCGCGAATTCGCCGTGGAGGTTGGCGGCCGTGACGCGCGAGATCTCCTCGGCTGGGATGACGCTGCCGTCCGGGGCCACTCGATCGAAGGTATGGGTCGCATCGATGACGAAGGTCACGTCGTAGCCCAGGTTGCCGGCCATGCGCGCGGTCGTCTCACAGCAGTGGTTGGTGGTCACGCCGCAGAGGGTGAGACGGGTGATCCCGCGATCGGTGAGCCAGGCGTGAAGATCCGGATCGCCGTAGAACGCGGAGTTGACGCTCTTGGTGATGAGCACGTCGCCCACGATCCCGTGGTCGGTGATGAAGGCGCGCAGGTCGTTGCCCGGCTGGCCGGGACGAAGCGGTGATCCGGGCGACGTCGAGTCATGTCGGACGATGACGACGGGGCGACCCGCGGCTCGCCACGCCCCGATGAGCTCGGCGATGCGGTCCTCGCAGTCCGGGTTGTCGCGCCGCCCCCACGCGGGATCGTCGAATCCCTGCTGGACGTCGATGACGACAAGTGCGTGCTGCGGATCCCCGGTGAGCGCCACGTGGCGAGGCTACTCTCCGACCATGCACGTCGAACTCGCCCTCGATGTCAACGACCCTGGGCGCATGATCGCCTTCTGGTCCCAGGTCCTCGGATACGCCGTGGAGGACGAAGGACGCTTCGATGCACCAGACCGCGTCTACTGGTCGCTGGTCGATCCCGCAGAGCGCGGGCCGCGCCTGGTCATCCAGCGCGTGCCGGAGCCGGTCACGGCCAAGACGCGCGTGCATATCGACGTGCACGTGCCCGATATCGAGGCCGCTGCGCAGGCCGCTGTCGGCCTCGGGGCCACGCGCATCGACTCCGAGCCCGTCACCGAGGTCGGCGCGGCCTGGATCCGGCTCGAGGACCCGGAGGGCAACATCTTCTGCTTCGTGCGCGAGCGCCGACCCTGAAGGCGCCAGCCAGCCCACTCATGCCCGAACTTCGGGACAAAAGTGTCGCCCAAGGGCACTTTCGTCCCGAAGTTCACGACTCTGGGTGCGACGCCTGTCGGGCTGGGCCGGGCGCGACACTTAGCACTCGAGGGTGCTTGTCTGCCAGGCCCCTTGTGGCGCAGTCTTCCTCCATGGGCATCGAGGTCTCGGCCTTCGCAGGCAAGGATCGCAGTCTGGCGGGCTTCATCCTCTCGGGTCGCTGGCCCGACACCACGCGCGAGTGGACGCAGTTCCTCGCCATCGCCGTGCGCTTCGCGGCGATGCCGGGGCTCCTGCCGACGACGACCGTCTTCCGCGCCGTCGAGGAGCTGCCCGAAGAGCCCGAGCCCGATGTCGTCGGTCTCGTGACCGCCGCGGGCCCGGTGCTCGGTAACGGCGCCCCGCGCCCCGGCCAGTTCGCGGACCCGCAGCCGGCCGCGCTCATCGTCTTGCACCCACCCATGGAGACGCGTCCGTCCACACCGGAGGCAGAGGGCGCCGCATCGGGCTGCGTGCTCTTGCCGGGCATCCCGCATCTCGGCCTCGATCATCGGGCTGG
>CAZLNF010000074.1:0-8519 GCA_964560885.1 uncultured Actinomyces sp.
GCGTCGCCTCGCCGCCCTGGAGCGGCAGAAGATCATCGACGAGTTCGACGAGCTCCAGGCGCGCATCGCCGACTACAACGACATCCTCGCGTCGGAGCCGCGCCAGCGCTCCATCGTGAGCGAGGAGCTCGCCGATGTCGTCAACGACTTCGGCGACGAGCGCCGCACACAGTTCGTGCCGTGGGACGGCGATGTCAGCCACGAAGATCTCATCGCCGAGGACGACGTCGTCGTCACGATCACGTCGGGCGGCTATGCCAAGCGCACCAAGACAGACCTCTACCGCCAGCAGCGTCGCGGTGGCCGCGGGGTCAAGGGCGCGGCCCTGCGCCAGGACGACGTCGTTGAGCACTTCTTCGTCACGACGACGCACCACTGGATCCTCTTCTTCACGACCAAGGGCCGCGTCTATCGCGCGAAGGCCTACCAGCTGCCCGAGGCAGGTCGCGATGCCAAGGGTCAGCACGTCGCCAACCTCTTGGCCTTCCAGCCCGACGAGGAGATCGCGCAGGTGCTCACCCTGCGTGACTACGAGGCTGCTCCCTACCTCGTCCTCGCCACGCGCGGCGGCATGGTCAAGAAGACGAAGTTGTCGGAGTACGACTCCAACCGCACCGGTGGAGTCATCGCGATCAACCTGCGCGAGGACGACGAGGTCATCTCCGCCCAGCTCGTGAGCGAGGACGACGACCTGCTTCTGGTCTCGCGCAAGGGCATGTCCGCGCGCTTCCGCGCGGACGACGCCACCCTGCGCCCCATGGGCCGTGCTACCGGCGGTGTCATCGGCATGCGCTTCCGCGATGACGACGCCCTCCTGTCGATGGATGTCGTGCAGGAGGGATCGTTCGTGGTCACGGTGACCGACGGGGGCTACGCCAAGCGCACTCCCGTGCAGGAGTGGTCGCCCAAGGGCCGCGGCATCCTCGGTGTGCGTGCCATGCGTCTTGTCGAGGCGCGTGGCGCCCTCGTAGGCGCCGTGGTCTGCACGGTGGATGACCAGATCTTCGCGGTGGCCAATGACGGCATCGTGATTCGCACCCGCGTGGATGAGATTCGCCCCTCGGGCCGCGACACCATGGGCGTGCGCCTCATGAACCTCGGTGAGGATCGCAGCCTCGTGGCCGTCGCCCGCGCCGGCGAAAGCGATGACGAGGGTGATGAGGCCGATGCCGACGTCGTCGAGGGAGTCGTCGTGGCAGATGACGAATCGATCTCGGCTGACGCCACGACCGGTCAGGACCCCACCGATGGGCTCCCGCAGGTTTAGTCTGAGGGCCTGACGCATCCGCGCAGGACCACGACAGGCAGGAGGGAGCGGTCGTGTCGAGCACGGTGACTCCCGGTCAGCCGACGCCTATCGGGCGAGCGCTTGGCGAAGCCCCGCCCGTCCGGCCGAGCGACGCAACGCCGGCGCAGGGGATTCCTCCGGTGGCCCCGACGCCTGCTGCGCCCCCACCCGTGGGCGCTGCGCCCACGCCCGCCCCCGAGGTCGTCGCGGAGTCGGACACACCGCGTCGCCGCGCGCCGCGCCGGGCGCGTCTCTACGTCTACCGGGTCGATGCCTGGTCAGTCATGAAGGTTGCCTTCATGCTCGCCGTGGCGCTCGGCATCGTCATCGTCTGCGCCGTTGCGGCCCTGTGGTGGCTGCTCGACTACAGCGGCGTCATCGCCACGCTTGCACGCAACGTCGACGAGGTCATTGGCTCGGGCACCACGACCTTCGACCTCGAGGCAGTGCTGTCCTTTGACCGAGTCATGGGCATCACGGTCGTCGTGGCTGCTCTCGAAGTCGCACTCATCTCGATTCTGGCCGGCCTCTTTGCCGTGCTCTACAACCTGACCGTGGGCATCACCGGCGGCGTCGAGGCCACCTTCACCGATGCGGTCTGACTCGGACGCTGTACTCTGGGGCGATGCCCAAGATCGTTGATCATGACGAGCGTCGACGCATCATCGTCGAGGCTTTGTGGCGCGTCGTCGCCCGTGACGGGGCCCATGAAGTGTCGGTGCGCCACGTCGCTGCAGAGGCTGGCATGCCCAAGTCGAGCATCGGCCACTACGTCGGCACGATGCCCCAACTCATGGGGCTTGCCGTAGACCAGCTGGTGCAGGAGAACACCGATTTCATCGTGTCGCTGGACCTCCTCGACCTTGACGCCGGCAAAGCGACCGAGGTGCTCTACGCCCTGGTGCCGGTGAGTGAGCGGCGCCGGCACATGTCGGGAGTCTGGATGCTTCTCGCAGCGCAAGCCGGTGCCGACCCGGAGTTTGCCGAGGTGCTGCATCGTCTCAATGCATCCGTCTCTGACGGCCTTGCAGATCTCCTGCGCGGCTTGCGCCAGCGGGGCTTGCTCGACTCCAGTCGCGATATTGATGTCGAGGTACGTCGACTGCATGCCCTGATTGACGGGCTGGCCCTGCAGTGCATGACCGATCCAGTCCTGCGATCTGAGACGGACGTGCGCGCGATCCTCCGCGACGAGGTGGCACGCTTGTCCGAGCCCACCTCGGCTCTCATCCGCTAGTCCGCCGTTTCGTCAGCGCCCCTGGCGCGCCGGTGCCACAGTGATGGGATGACGCCGAGCTGGCCTGCCTGGGGGCGATCCGCCACCCGCTTCGGAGTGGGTGTGCTCATCACCGCATCCATCGTCTTTGTCCTCGCCATGCCTAGCGAGCCCGCTGCCTGGTCGGTTGTCGCCCTTGTCGTCGTCCTCGGCACCACGATGGGGCAGTCAGTCACCTCCGCGGTCAATCGGATGGCCGGATCCGTAGTGGGCTGCCTGACCGGAGCCATCGTCCAGGTGACGATGCCTTGGCTATGGCTTCCCCTCCGTGTGGTGATCGCAGTGCTCGCCTGCATGCTCATCTGCCGTCTCCTTCGTCTGACGGCCGGTCAGCGACTCGGTATGGCGCTGGCCGGGTTCTTTGTCTTCGTCCCCGGCGATGAGGAGTGGCAAACGGTGGGCTGGCGGCTGCTCGCCACGCTCATCGGCATCGTTGTCGCTCTCGTCGTCACGCTGCTGCTGTGGCCGGCGAGCGCGCGCGATCGCCTCGCCGAGGGGATCGCCGCTGTACTGGCAGACGTGCAGGCATCGCTCGAGGTAGATCGGCGCCGACTCCACGGCGAGGATGTCCCACCCGCGAAGGCCCCAGCATCGGTAGCAGCGCTGCGCCCGCTTGTCGCGGAGAGGCGCTACGAACCGCCAGGTCGAGGACCGGGGGCGACGCAGTTGTCGGGCATCCTCGACGGCCTTGACTTGGCTGTGGCCGGCGTACGCCGTCTCGATGCTGTGAGCGCGCCGGGAGCTCAAGCCCTTGCTGTCGCTGTGGCACCCGACCTGGATCCGATCCTGGACGACCTCATCGCCGCCTGTGCAGCCCTCAGTGACCAGGTCACCGGCCCGACGTATTCACGGACCCCTGAACTTGCGGGCATCGACGAGTCTCTCTCCGCAGCACTTGAGCACCTCCGCACGACGCATCTCACCCTTGCTGCCGACGCCGCTGAGCTGCGTGACCTCTTCGCCGTTGTCGAGGCCCTATCCCTGGTCGCCAGCGGTCTCACGCGCGCCGATGTGGCACTCGAGAGCACCGTCCGGCACTAGTCTTCCGTGGGTGACCATTGAGGCCGCCCCCCAGCACATCGGACTGCTTTCGGCGCGCATGCGCCTCGTCGTCGCGAGCGCGCTCATGCTCTTCGTCCAGTTGGCGCTCATCAGGTGGTCCGGTGCCAACCTTGTGCACCTGTCCTACTTCTCCAACCTGATCCTTCTCGCGTCCTTCCTCGGGATCGGCCTGGGCTTCCTCCGCGCGCGCAAGCCGCGTGACCTTGGGCGCTATGCCCCCGTCGCCGTGCTGGTGCTCATCGCGTTCATCTTCTTCTTCCCTGCCCGCATCGAAGGGTCGTCGACCGAGCTCATCTTCTTCACCGAGGTGAAGCCGACCGGACTGCCCACGTGGGTGACTCTGCCGCTCGTCTTCCTCGTCGTTGCCTTCGCGATGACCTTGCTGGGCGAGATCACCGGCCGTGCCTTCCTTGCCTTCACCGCGCTGGATGCCTATCGCTGGGACATCGTCGGCTCGCTCAGCGGCACCCTGCTCTTCACCCTCGTGGCCTTCCTGCGCTCGCCTTCTTGGATCTGGCCGACGGTCATGCTCGTCGCGCTCGTGCTGCTCTACGGCAAGGCCCTACCGATCCTGTCGTGGCTCGCCGCGCTCGGGATCATCGTGCTGCTCGCCATCGAATCCCTGACCCCGGGTGTCTCCTGGTCGCCGTACTACAAGGTGACCACGCAGGACTACACCAACACCGCTCCGCCGTATACCGCGGTGCAGGTCAATGGCATCCCACACCAGAACGTCCTTGATGCCGAGAGCCGGTTGGAGTTGGAGCCGCTCTACGGCCGTCCCTATGAGCGCGCGGTCGACAACCCCCTGCGCAACGTGCTGGTCATCGGTGCGGGCACGGGCACCGATGTCGCCCTCGCACTTTCGCGCGGCGCGCAGCGCGTCGATGCGGTCGAAATCGACCCACGCATCCAGCAGATCGGCGTCGAGAAGAACCCCAACCAGCCCTACGCCGATCCGCGGGTGACGACGTACATCGACGACGGCCGCGCCTTCCTCTCGCGCACCGATGCGGAATACGACCTCATCCTCTTCGCGCTGCCCGACTCCCTCACCCTCGTCTCAGGCGCCAGCCAGCTCAGGCTGGAGTCCTATCTCTTCACACGGGAGTCGATCCAGGAGGCTTACGACCACCTGAGCCCCGACGGTGTCTTCGCGATGTACAACTACTACCGCGAGGACTGGCTCATCAATCGTCTGGCAGGCACGGTCGAGGAGGTCTTCGGTCACGCACCGTGCATCGATCGCTTCACTGCCGTGCAGTCACTGGCCGTCATGGCCATCGGCAAGTCACCGGACAACGCCGTATGCGCCGATACCTGGGAGCGCGACGTGATCGCGGCCGCAGGCCAGGAGATTCCCGCACCATCGGCAGATGACCGACCCTTCCTCTACCTGAAGGACGCATCGATCCCGCAGATCTACCTCATCGTCATCGGGCTGATCCTCGCCGTTTCGCTCATTGCCATCCGTGTCGTCGGCGGACCCTTGCGCCAGATGCGTGGATATGCCGACCTCTTCCTCATGGGCATGGCCTTCCTGCTGCTCGAGACCCGCTCGATCACGACCTTCGCGCTGCTCTTTGGCACTACCTGGCTGGTCAACGCTTTGGTCTTCGCCGGCGTGCTGCTCGCTGTGCTCCTCGCCATTGAGGTGACCCGTAGGTTTTCGCCGCGAAGACCGTGGGTCATCGCTGCGCTCTTCATCTCCCTGGCGGTCGCCTGGCTTGTGCCCAATGCCTGGCTGCTCACCCTGCCAGTGCCCGTGAGGCTGCTCGTCGCAGTGGTACTGGCCTTCGCCCCGATCTTCTGCGCCAATCTCTACTTCACGTCGAGATTCAAGGAGGCGGCCAACCCGACGGCGGCCTTTGCCGCGAATCTCTTCGGCGCCATGATCGGGGGCACGCTGGAGTATCTCTCCCTGGTCACCGGCTATCGCTTCCTGCTCGTGGTCGCGGCGGTCATCTACCTGGCGGCGGTGCTTGTGGGGCGGCGGTTGGGTGCGAGGGCCGCCCCGGTCGGGGCGTGATCGGCCGTCCCTGTGTAACCTTTCCTGGCTGCCCAGGCTTGGTGCGGAGGCAGCGTGGGGCCTATAGCTCAGCTCGGTTAGAGCGCTTCCCTGATAAGGAAGAGGTCGGTGGTTCAAGTCCACCTAGGCCCACATGAAGAAACTGCTGCTCCTCATTGCCCTGGCCGGCATCGGCTACCTCGTCTACCGCCAGATCCAGGCGAGCAAGGCCGAGGATGATCTGTGGACCGAGGCAACTTCGGTCCCCGACCTCACCTAGGCCCTCTACTGTCAGCGCGTGAGCGCTGACGCGGAGTCCGGCGGTGGCGGCGGCCCCTCAGGGGTCGTCCGCGGACATCCGCGCGTCCTGGCCCTCGTCGCCGCCAACACCTTCAGCAACTTCGGCTCTGCCGTGTCGATGCTCGCGTTCTCCTACGTTTCCTATGTCATAACGGGAAGCCTGATCGCGACCGTGGCGGTTATGGCCGCGTCCGCGTTGCCCGCGCTCGTGCTCATGCAACCAGCGGCGCGCCTGACGATGCGCTTCGACCTGCGAGCTCTCTGCGCGGCGCTGGCCGTCGCCAAGATGACCCTCTTCTTCCTCGTCGGAGTCCTCTTTGGGATGGGTTACATCAGCTTCTGGCTGCTGCTCATCACCTCGCTCGTCAACGGGATCATCGGTGCCTTCACCTTCCCGCCGTGGAACAACTTCCTCCGCGTGATCGCGCCCGCGGGGCGCATCGCGGACCTGGATTCGGTGCTCATGTCGGCGAGCGCCATTGCTGGCATCCTCGGTGTGCTCGCTGGGGGCCTCATGCTCGACGCGTGGGGCGTCGCGAGCCTCTTCTACGTGAATGCGATCTCGTACGCCGTTTACGCCCTGCCCTTCGCGCTGTTCCCGCCCGTGCGCGCGGTCAAGGCAGGAACGGCGCGGACTTCCCTGCGCGAGGCGACAAGGGTGATTCGCGATGCCGAGTTGCTGCGCCGCTTCGTCATCGTGGCCCTGGTGGTGCAGTTGGTCGCCTGGCCGCTGCTGAATCTCCTGCCGCAGATCTCCTTGACCATCGGGACCAACGCGGTGATCTTCTCCCTGCTGCTGTCGTCCATTTACGCGGGAATGGCGCTCGTGGCCCCGATTCTGGCTCTGCGCGAGAAGCGGCATTCCCCCTGGCAGATCGCCATGGTGGCGCTCATCATCCTCATGATCGCGACGATCATCGTGGGTGTTTCCCCCTTGATCGATGACAACAGTCGCTTGATCCTGCTTATGGTCGCCTTGATCCCTCTCGGCATGGCCCTCAACATGACCACGGTGCTGTCATCGGCTGCGGTGCAAAGCGGTGCACCTGACGAGCATGAGGCGAGTGTCCTCGCCGTCTACTCGGCGGGAATCACGGTCATCACGCCGGTAGGGGCGCTGATCGTGGCTGCCATAGCCGACGCGACGAATGTGTGGGCTGCGGTAGTGGTTGAAGCCCTGGGCATTGGCGTGCTCCTCGCCTTCCTGGCGACACCGCGCATGCGGAGACACTTCGATCAAGCTCTGGGCGACAAGCACCACGTCATCCAGCGACATGCACGTCATGGGGCGGTGAGGCGCAATCTGCCCGGTGACCTGGAGCCGGTCCAGGGAAGCGATGGCGATCCCGTAATATCGGGGGGTCCTCAGGGGGCTTAGCTCAGCTGGTAGAGCGCTGCCTTTGCAAGGCAGAAGTCAGGGGTTCGAGTCCCCTAGCCTCCACGTCGTATAACTGCGCCGCCAATGCGATCGCAGTAGGGTGCCGGCATGAAAAAGTTGCTCCTCATCGCCATGACCGCCGTCCTCGCCGGGTCCCTTGCTACTCCCGTCGCCGTGGCCGCGCCACGACCGGCTGATCGCACGGTCTACATCGAGCGCACCTTCGTCGAGGAGCTTGATTTCGGCGATTCCGGAACCTCCGTTGGTGACCTCCGAGCCACGCGCGGAGTGGTCCGCAAGTCGCTCGAGGGCAAGGTCATCGGCCGCTACACGACGACCCAGTGGACGATTGGGCCCGGTGGAGGCGGCGGCCTGGAGGAGCGCACCATCACGATGGAGGTCACCATCGGCCGCAATGAGGTGCTCATGGTGAGCGTGTACGCCGCTCCCCAGGGGTCTACCCCGGTCGACAAGGTCGTCTACCCCATCGTCGGAGGCACGGGCAAGTACGCCGGCGCGCGCGGCACCATGACGCTGGTGCCGGTCGACGACCTGCGTAAGCGCCTGGAATTCCGCTTCATGTGAGGACTGCTCCTTTGCGGATCGAAGTCTGGGCCGATGTCGTGTGCCCCTGGTGCTATGTCGGGAAGCGTCGTCTGCAGGCCGCGCTCGCCGAGCGCGGAATGACCGACGAAGTCGAGGTCGTGCACCGAGCCTTCCAGCTCGATCCCACGGCGAGCACGACGACCGAGCCGACGATCGATCATCTGGCGGCGAAGTACGGCGTGAGCCGTGATGAGGCGCTCGCCATGATGGCGAATGTCACCGAGGTTGCCGCGGGCGAGGGCCTGGACTACCACCTCGATCGCACGAGGACAGGCAACACCCGTGACGCCCACCGTCTCGTGCTGTGGGTTCAGGAACAGGACCCCCAAATCACCCAGCGCCTCCTCGAAGCGATGTACTCGGCCTACTTCGAGCAGGGGCGCGGCGTCTTCAGCACGGATGACCTTGTGGCGCTTGCCGCAGAGGTCGGCCTCGATGCAGATGAGGCGCGCGCCATGCTCGCGGGCACGGCGTACCTCGATCAGGTCGTGCAAGACCAGGTGCTCGCGCGCACCTTCGGGGCTAACGGCGTGCCGTTCTTCGTCATCGACCGCGCCTACGGAGTCTCGGGCGCCCAGCCGCTCGAGGTCTTCCTCGACGC
>CAZLNF010000075.1:0-7307 GCA_964560885.1 uncultured Actinomyces sp.
GTGTCGAGGTGTCCGAGCAGGAGGATGCGTGGGCGATCAGGTCCCCAGCGCAGCACAGGCCGGCCGTCGTGCTCCTCGATGCGCGCGGGGCTGCCAAGCCAGGACTCGACGAGGCCGGCTGCCGTCGCCACGCAGGACCGGCAGGCCTCGACATCGGCGGACGGCGATTCCACCTCGACCAGGGTGCGCACGGCCGCGAGGAGGTCGTCCTGGCGGGAGCGCGCGGCATCGAGGAGATGGGCGGTCACCGGCCCATGGTGCCCCATCGAGACCCGGCGCACCCGTCCGGATGCCCCTCCCGGATACGGTGCCGCTCATGGGGCTGCGCATCGAGGTGGCGGATGAGCCCGACTCCATGGCCGCCGCGCGGGCGATCTTCGACCAGGTGTGGCCCGGGGAGGGCACGCAGGTCACGTCCAACCTGCAGCGCGCCCTACTGCACGCGGGCGGCTACTGCAGTGTCGTCATCGATGACGAGGGCGATCGCATCGTGGGTGCCGCCCTGGGCTTCCCGGCCCGCGATCCGTCGCTTCCCGGTGGCGTCTACCTGCACAGCCACATGGCCGCCGTGGTCGACGGCATGCGCGATCGCGGTATCGGTGCAGCGATCAAGCAGCACCAGCGGGCCTGGGCTATCGAGCAGGGCATCCCCGTCGTGTCGTGGACCTTCGATCCGCTGGTACGTCGCAATGCGCACCTCAACGTCAATCGACTCGGCGTGGAGGTGCGTGACTACCACCCGGACTTCTACGGCGTAATGACCGATGCGATCAATGCCGGTGATCGCACCGATCGCCTCGTCGCGTGGTGGGTGGTGGACTCCGAGCGGGCTCATGCGGCTGCTCGCGGGGACCTGCTCATCCCCGACCATGAAGCGCTCCTCGGGTCGACTCGGGATCTCATCCGGATCCACGACGGCAGTCCCCGGCTGACGGACCTCCCCGCACCCGGCGAGACCGTCCTGGTGTCACTTCCCGACGATGTCGTGACCATGCGGCAGGCCGACCCTGATCTCGGTTTGCAGTGGCGGCTCGCGGTCCGCTCAGCCCTCACCGCCGCCTTCGACGCGGGATTGCACGTGTCCACCGTCACCAGTGCGGGTGCCTATGTCCTGACCCCGGAGGAGAGTCCGTGACTTCGATCGATCTCGTGCGCCTGCACCGCATCGACATGCCGCTCGTGCGTCCCTTCCGCACGTCCTTCGGCACCCAGGATGCGCGCGATGTGCTCCTCGTCGAGGTCGTGAGCGACGGCGTCTCCGGATGGGCCGAATGCGTCGCCATGGAGTGGCCGGGCTACTCCGCGGAGTACGTCGACGGTGCTGTCGACGTACTCGTGGAGCACTTGATCCCGGCCGCGGTGTCCGATCGAGTGCTCGATCCGCACGAGGTCCACGCTCGCCTGCGCCGCTTCCAGGGGCACCCCATGGCCAAGGCAGCTCTCGAGACCGCCGTGCTTGACGCCTGGCTGCGCCAGCGCGGGCAATCACTCGCGAGCTATCTCGGCGCGGTCCGCGACGAGGTGGATTGCGGTGTCTCCGTGGGAATCCCCACGAGCATCGATGCCCTCCTCGAGGAGGTCGCGACCTATGTCGATGCCGGCTACCGGCGCATCAAGCTCAAGATCGAGCCCGGCTGGGATGTCGAGGCGGTGCGTGCGGTCCGCGAGACCTGGCCGGACATGCCGATGCAGACGGACGCGAATCAGGCCTACACGCGCAATGACGCAGAGGTTCTTGCAGCGATGGATCCCTTCAACCTGCTCCTCGTCGAGCAGCCGCTGCCCGAGGACGACCTGCGCGGACACGCGCTCCTCGCCGAGCGCATCGCGACACCCGTCTGCCTCGATGAGTCGATCATCTCCGTGGCCACTGCGGACACGGCGATCGCCTTCGGAGCAACCAGTGTCATCAACATCAAGCCCGGCCGAGTTGGCGGCTACCTCGAGGCCAAGGCGATCCACGATCTCTGCCTCGACCGGGGGGTGCCGGTGTGGTGCGGAGGCATGCTCGAGACGGGGATCGGACGCGCCGCGAACGTTGCTCTCGCGGCGCTGCCCGGCTTCACGCTGCCCGGCGACACGAGCGCGTCGAGCCGCTACTTCGCCACTGACATCACCGAGCCCTTCGTGCTCGACGATGGTCGACTCCGCGTGCCCGACGGCCCCGGCATCGGCGTAGACCCGATCCCCGCGGTTCTCGAGGAGTTCAGGACCTGGTCGGCGGAGATCGAACTGCGCTAGATCAGTGCCGCGCTAGATCAGTGGCCGCCGGGGTCAGTGCACGTGGTCGGGGATATCCGCCGCGACGATGCGCGACACCGCGAAGGTCCGGACCTCACCGGTGATCCGGTCGACGGC
This sequence comes from uncultured Actinomyces sp., assembly GCA_964560885.1. GTDB lineage: Bacteria > Actinomycetota > Actinomycetes > S36-B12 > S36-B12 > Mxb001. The sequence goes on from CAZLNF010000075.1 coordinate 2,359, forward strand.
GGTGAGCATCCCCGCTTGCAGGCGCAGCGGGTCGACAAGGCCTTCGCCATCGCCATATCCGAGGCGCACGGTGAGTGAACCCGCGATGGCCCGTCGCAGGACGGCCATCGTCTCGGTCGCGGGCATGGGTTCGAGTGCGAGATCCGTCTCCCCGGCGAATCCAGTGGCGCGCGCGTCGGGCTGATCGGCGCGCAGTGTCGCGAGGGCTGCCTGGACAAGCGCGGGCGTGACATCGCGGCGCACCAGGGGCGAGCCTGCGGTCTGGCGTGGTGCCCGTGCGCGGCGTCGGGGGACATGCGCCACCGTCCCGTCGGCGGTCTCTGCCACCGGGTGCAGGCCGAGATCGCGGAGGATTGCGATGGCGTCTTCGATGCGTCCCGACACGGTGACGACCGTGGGTGACACGCGCACGCATCCGAGCTCGTCCGCGCGAGGATCGGCCAGGAGAGCCTCAAGGGCCGTCTCGTCATCGCAGCGGATGTACGCCGTCGCGATGCCCACGCGCACGGTCCCATGGCGGCGAGCGGCGTCCTCGATCAGGTAGGCGAGGGGCTGCGGGACGGGAGTGCGCGAGACCTGGGCGAGGAAGTCGAGCATCTCGGCTGCGTCGCGTCCGGCATCCAGTGCGCGACGGACTGAGGAAGCGCTGAAGCGGTGGACGATGGCGCCGCCCGTGCTCTCGACATCCGCCATGAGCCGCAGCTCGCGCGCGATGTCGGGAAGCAAGGGCCCGGGTGCGATGGCCGTGAGGTCTGCTTGGAGCAGGACATGATCGAGGGGCTCCGGCATCGCGGCACGCACCGCGTCACGCGCGGCGGGCGCGTCCATGGCCGCAGCGCGCCCCATCTCGGCAAGTGCGCCGCCACCCGTGAATCCGAGGATCTCGAGTTCATCCACGATGGCGACGATGTGATGGCTGCGCTGCGGGCTGGCCTGTCTTGGCGCGAGCGCATCGATCGAGCGGATCACCTCCGCGGCATCGCGCGGAGCCTCGCCCGGGGGGAGCGATGCGAGGACGGTGACCACCTGGTCGCGCAGGAGCGGCTGGCCGCGCCGCTCGACCTCCTCGGAGAGGGCATTGGCCTCGACGCCGACGAGCACGGGTGCACGAGGACTCGTCCACCAGGCCCTCGCGAGTCGCAGCCACTGCTCGGCGAGGGGCGCATCGTGCCAATCGTCGTAGGCGGCCGTCGGCCGCCAGTGCTCCTCCGGTTCGCCGTCGCGCCCGATGAGATGCGCGGCGTACGCCGTCTCGATCCAGAGCGCCGCGGTCGCCTCGTCGACCTCCAGCAGGCGCGCGGTCGATGAGAGGTCGCGCACGCCGAGGCCGCCTTTGCGCAGCACGGCGGGCGCGTCTTCATCCGCCCACGCTTCAGCTATGGCGATGATCGCCATCACCGTGGCGAGGGCATGCTGCCCGGCCGTGCGCTCCACGATGCTGGCGTCACGGACTGTCGTGACGACCGGAGAGGGTGGCCACGCGATTTGCTGCGCGTCGATGCTCGCCAGTGCTTCGCGGGCGGTGCGCACGAGTCGCAGCGCGTCGTCCTCACCCCAGACGAGGGCGAGATCGCGTAGCCGGTCGAGAGATGCGCGCACAACCGAGTCCAGCTCCGGGTCGAAGGCAGCGAGGACAGCATCCACGGTGCAGGGCTCGGCTCGGGCGACCGCGGCTGCGACCGAGAGGGCCAGACCATCGAGACGATCGAGGGCGCGCGAAGTCGACATGGCCGACCCGGCCCGGGCGGCGAGCGCGGTCATGTCCGCGGGGACGGGGTGGAGGAGGTCCGGTCGACCCGTGAGGAGCCGCCCGAGTTGATCGTCACTGCGACCGCGGAGGTCGTCGGCGAGGCTGCGGGCGGGCACCGGATGACGCTACCCCTAGGCTCACCGGGTGCGCGCGATCGGCTTCGACCTCGACATGACCCTGGTCGACTCCGCCGACGGGATCGTCGCCTCGGTCCAGCACGTGGTCGCCCAGTACGGCGTCGACGCCGACGGTGGCGAGATTCGCTCGACCATCGGGCTGCCCCTCGATCACGTCTTCCCGCGCTGGCTTCCTGATGAGCCCTACGACGTACTCCTCGCCGCCTATCGCGCCCACTACCGCGAGCACGGCATCCCTCTCACTCGGCCGATGCCGGGTGCTGCCGAGGCGATAGCGATGGTGCGTTCGCGTGGTGAGCAAGTGCTCGTGGTCACGGCGAAGTACGGCGCGGTCGCAGGTCTCGCGCTCGAGGCTGCCGGCCTCGATGCTGACGTGATCGTGGGAGACCTCTTCGCCGAGGGCAAGGCGACGGCGCTTCGCGAGCACGCTGCCTGGGCCTATGTCGGCGACCACCCGGGCGATATCCGTGCTGCCCGGTCCGCGGGCGTGCACTCGATCGCCGTGGCCACGGGGCCTACGTCGCTCGAGGAGTTGCACGCAGTCGAACCCGATGTCGTGCTGCCGGACCTGACGCACCTACCGGACTGGCTGGCCCGCGCGTAGCTGGATCCCTAGCGGCGGTGCCTTGACCTGGCCGATACGGCCAGGCCCAGGATGACCAGTGCCAGCCCCACGCCGGTGATCATCGAGAGGAACCACCAGACCGACGGCAGTTCCAGGTCGGGCACGACGAGGGGGAGCATGGCGATGACCGTGCAGACCAGCCCGATGACGGTCACGACGGCCCCGATGCGGAGCAGTCGATCGCCGGTGGAGCGTTCGGTGGCCATCCCGCCACCCTAGGGGCGCGGGAACCCCCGCCCCCGTCTAGCCTGGTGTCCTGCGCCCGCTCGGGTGCTGGATGCGAGAAGGGGCTGCCATGCCGACCGGCAAGGTCAGGTGGTACGACGTGGACAAGGGCTTCGGCTTTCTGGCCACGGACGAGGGCGAGGACGTCTTCGTGCATGCCTCTGCGCTGCCCGACGGCGCCACTTCGCTCAAGCAGGGCGCCCGAGTCGAGTTCGGCATTGTCGATGGCAAGCGCGGGAAGCAGGCCCTCAGCGTCACGGTCCTCGAGCAGCCTGCCTCCGTCGTCAAGGCGGGCCGCAAGCCGGCCGAAGACGTCGCCGTGATCCTCGAGGACCTCATCAAGCTCATGGACAGCGCCTCGAATCAACTCCGGCGTGGCCGCTACCCCAGCGACGACCACAGCCGCAAGCTCGCCGCAGTGATGCGAGCCGTTGCCGACGACTTCGACGTCTGAGGGAGTCGATCTGATGCTGCACCGCCTTGGCCGTCCCGTGCTCGCGATGTCGCTCGCGGTCGTGAGCGTTGTCGCGCTTGCCGCGTGCGAGAAGCCGGCCCCGGGTGTCTCCGTGGTCTCCGGCACGACATCGGCTAACCGTGCCGCGCTGTGCTGGTCCTTCGACGGTGAGCCGTTGAGCGCCGAGAACTGCGCGCAGGATGTCGTCACCAAGGCCCTCGAAGGTGCTGATGTCGCACGTATCCCGGTGATTCCCGGTCAGGTCATCGGGATCAGCGTGGACCCGGTCGTGGCCGATGCGGGGTGGTTCCCGGTCATCGGGTCCCAGCGACTGACCCAGCAGCCGATCACGTCGACCTACTACCGGTTCACCTACCCCGACCTGCAGGAAGTGCCGGTCGACGGCGTCTCGCTCCAGGTCGTCGCTGGCGCCGAGGGCACGCTCGGGCTTTGGGTGTTCCAACTGATCCCGACACCGGGGGTGGAGTGATGTCTGACACCGTGCTCGCCAAGGCTGTCGACGTCGCTCGTGCCGCGGCCGAAGAAGAGGCGCCCTGGGGCACCGTCGGTGGTCATGCCGGCGTCGACTACGACGATGAGCGTGTGGCCACGCATTTCTTTGCGTGCCTGGATCCTGCCTACGTCGGGTGGCGCTGGTCGGTCACCGTTGCTCGGGCACCCCGCGCGAAGGCAGCGACTGTCGACGAGGTCGTGCTCCTGCCCGGACCTGAGGCACTCGTGGCTCCTCCGTGGGTGCCGTGGTCGGAGCGTGTGCGTCCGGGGGACCTCGCTGTCGGGACCATCTGGCCGACCCCGGCCGACGACGTGCGACTCACGGCTGGTTTCACCGGCCTGGATGAGCTCGACGGCGTCGCCGATCGCAGTCCCGTCCATCCGAGTCAGTGGGAGATCGGCATGGGTCGGGCGCGCGTGCTCTCCGCCCACGGTCGCGACGATGCCGCGGACCGCTGGTGGTCGGGTGAGCGTGGCCCCGAGGCGCCTATGGCGCGCTCGGTATCGCTCTCCTGCGCGACCTGCGGATTCCTCATGCCCATCGGCGGTCCGCTCGGACAGGCCTTCGGTGTGTGTGCGCACGACATGTCACCGGCTGACGGGTGTGTCGTTGCCCTCGGCTTCGGCTGCGGTGCGCACTCCGAGATCGCCCTCGCAGAGAAGGAGCCGGTGGGCGCTCCCACCCAGGACTTCGTGGGCTTCGACACTCTCGACCTGGACCAGGCGGACGTGATCGTCGCGGAAGTGTCGGTCGAAGCTGCGTCCGAGGCTGTCGACGCGCCCGAATTCGTCGATGCGCCGGAATCAGTCGACGCGTCCGAATCCGTCGATCAGGACTGACGAGCCCGCCGACGGTGACGTCGGCCAAGCACGAGCGCGAGTCCCGGGATCCCGAGTAGGGCTCCGATAGCGCACACCAGGGACCATCGCTCGGTGTCGATCCCCCACGCAGAGCCCCAGATCTGCACGGCGATCAGGGCAAGGACCCACAGCACGGTGCCCACGGCGATCGCGGCGACACCGTTATCGTCTCGGCTGCGTAGGGCAGGGTCCGCCTCGATCTGCTCGATGGTGAGGCGCGCGTCCACATCCGCAGGCTAGCGGGTCGACTCCGGGCAGGCGGGCATCCCTAGAGTGGTCGCATGGACCACCGCGCGCGACGTGCCGTCACCGTGGGGGTCCTCGTGCTCCTGGTCGCCGCTGTCATCGTGGCCGCCCTGACGCGCTGACTCTTGCCCTGTGCCT
>CAZLNF010000075.1:7407-8492 GCA_964560885.1 uncultured Actinomyces sp.
CCCTGACACCCAGAGTCCTACGCGCTGACGTCCTCGGGCACGCGCTTCCACAGGAGCAGGGCGAAGCTCGCTGCGAAGAACAGGATCATCACGGCGAATGCCTGATGGACCCCCCAGGAATCGGCGAGTGCCGCGAGGGCGAAGGGGGCCACGCCGCTCATCACGCCGATGCCCGCGCTGGTCCAGCCCGCGGCGCGATCGGGCTGGCCCAGTGATGCGCGCATGGCCCGCCCGATGCCCAAGGGGAAGTGCATGCCGATGCCGATGCCGATGAGCACGAGGCCGATGATGAGGGGCACCGCACCCGAGACGAGCCAGGTGTAGGCGAAGGCCGCGGCGGCGAAGAGGATCGAGCCGCCGAAGACGAGTTCCGATGACACCCGCTCGACGAGCCTCGAGCCGATCAGTCGGCCGATGATCATCCCGATGACGATCGCGGCGATGGTCGCGGAGGCGGCTCCTGCCTCGAATCCCCCGCGCTCACGCAGGAGATCGGGCCCCCACTGCAGCAGTGTGATCTCGACGCTGGTGAGGAGGATGAGCGTGAGCACTGCCCACCACACGAGGCCGGGCAGCCGAGGCGCATCGCGTCGCGACTCCATGGCCGTGCCGACGTCGAAGGGGGTGAGGTTGCGGCCGCGGATCACCTCGAGCATGACGGCGATGACAGCCAGGAGCACCAGCCCCGCCTGCCAGCCGAGGATCGTCGTCGCGCCGATGCCGATGGCCAGGGTGCCGACGAGCGCCGCCACCGATCCGATGAGATTCGCTTCGGCGAGCGAAGCGTCGGCCGCCGCACCCTGACGCGCCTCGAGGAAGGCACTCACGCCCACAGCGCAGTAACTCGCGCCAAGGGAGCCGAGGAAGGGGCCCGCTGCCACGAGCCACAGCGGACCGTCAGAGACGTAGATGAGGGACCCGACGGCCACGAGGAAGGAGCCCACGCGGAGCATGAGTCCCCTGCTCCAGCGGCGGACGACGGGCGCGGCGCTCAGGCTGCCGAGGACTCCGCCCCCGGCGAGCGCGATGCTGAGGATCGAGGCAGCAGTGCGCGTGAGGCCTTCGTCGTCGCGCAGGAGGGTGAG
>CAZLNF010000076.1:0-8471 GCA_964560885.1 uncultured Actinomyces sp.
GGCACGCCGTAGAAGGAATCGGTGGCGAGCACGGCTACTACTCGGCCACCTTCCTCTGGCAGGTCCGAGGCTTCCTCGACCGACTCGTGGGAGGTGTCGGTCTGCGTCGAGGCCGCCGCGACCCCAACCACCTCGTCGTCGGCGATGCGGTCGACTTCTGGCGCGTCGAGGAGCGGATCCCGCCCCGCCTGCTCCGCCTGCGTGCCGAGATGAAGATGCCCGGACTCGCCTGGCTGGAGTTCACGATCGAGCCCCGTGAGGGCGGCGGGTCGCGGCTCACGCAGCGGGCGGTCTTCCACCCGCACGGCCTGAGCGGGCACGGCTACTGGTGGTCGGTCGCACCCTTCCACCGCTTCGTCTTCCCCGGCATGGCCGGCCACCTCGTGCGCGAGGCCGAGCAGCATCCCGCCGTGGCGTCCGCGCGCCCGGCAGCGTAGAAAGGACGTCATGGGTCTCATCCGTCGCGCCGCCTCACTCGCCTCGGTCCCCGTCACCACGGGTGCCCGCTTGGCCGGTGCTGCCACGGCCACGGCCTTCGGCGCCGATCGCGACGCGGTCTACGCCAAGGCCACGGCGGCCTCCGTCGAGACCCTGACCGCGGCACTGGCCAAGGCACGCGGCCCAGCCCTGAAGTTCGGCCAGGCCCTTGCGGTCTTCTCCTCTGCCCTGCCGCCGGACCAGGCCGCCCAGCTCACCGCTCTCACGCGGCTCTACGAAGACGCCAAGCCGCAGCCCCTGAAGACCATCGAGAAGCAGCTCAAGGGCCTCCCCAAGGGCGTCGACATCGAGCCCGAGGCCATCGCGGCCGCGAGCCTCGGCCAGGTCCACCGCGGCACCTGGACTGACGGCACCCCGGTGGCGATCAAGGTGCAGTACGCCGACGCCCCCAAGGTCGTGAAGTCCGACATGATGCAGCTGCGGGCGATGGCACCCCTGGTGGGCCGCCTCCTCCCGACTCTTGACGTCAGGGCCCTCGTCGACGAGCACGCCGCTCGCCTCGCCGAGGAGTTGGACTACACGCACGAGGCCGCGTGGCAGAAGCGCTTCCGCAAGGCCTGGAAGCCCGAGGGGATTGTCATCCCCAAGGTGCACTTCGCCACCGAGACGCTCCTCGTCACCGAGTGGGTCGACGGCACGCCCTTCACCGCGTTGGTCGACGAGCCCGCACACCGGCGCGATGCCGCCGGTCGCCAGTTGGCACGCTTCAGCTTCTGGTCTCCGCGCTTGGTCGGTGCGACGCATGCCGATCCGCATCCGGGCAACTTCCGTCTCCTCGACGACGAGCGACTCGCCGTACTCGACTTCGGCAGCGTGGCCAAGGACTCCGGACTCTTCACGCACCTCTTCGCCCAGACCCTCATCCTGAGCACGCAAGGTGACTTCACCGCCGTCCTCGACGCGTGGCGTGACGCCGGGCTCGTGAGCGACTCGACCACGGCCGAGCACCTCATGGAGATGCTGGACCCGGACGATCGGCCCTACACCCGCGAGGAGTTCACCTTCAGCAAGGAGTGGCTCCAGTCGCGTTCGCAGCAATTCCAGGACCCGGTCCAGGCACTGCAGGGCGCGAGCCGCTTGCGCTTCCCCGCCGACTATCTGCTCGAGCACCGCGCCGTCATGGGCACCATCGCCCTGCTCTGCGGCTTGGATGCAACGGTCGACTTCCGCGCCGTCATCGACGGCGTGGGCGATGCCATCGCTGCGCCCGCCTAGCCTGAACGTCACAATAGGTCCGTGACCGACTCACTCTCCCCCTACGAGCGCTTCGGCGGCCACGAGTTCTTCACCGCCCTCGTGCGGGATTTCTACGTCGGCGTGGCCCAGGACCCGGTCCTGCGTCCGATGTATCCCGACGAGGATCTCGGCCCCGCGGAGGAGCGCCTGCGGATGTTCCTCGAGCAGTACTGGGGCGGTCCCACCACCTATTCGGAGTTGCGCGGCCATCCGCGACTGCGCATGCGCCACTCGCCCTACGCCATCGGCGCCGACGCCCACGACCGCTGGATCGCCCATATGCGGACAGCCGTCGCCGCCCGCGAGATGGCAGCCGATGACGAAGCTGAGCTCTGGGGCTACCTCACCAGCGCCGCCCTGGCCATGGTGAATACGCCACTTGCCTGAGGAAGGCACACCTCACTTTGACCCCTTGTAGGGTGCATGAGTGACACGATTCCGCGCGCTCCCCGGCATCCTCGCCCTCGCCCTCGCTGCTCCGCTCCTCGCGGGGGCACCGGCCGCCATGGCAGACGAGAGCACCCAGCCCGCCCCGCAGCCCCGGGCCAACACATTCCCCGAGCGCTATAGCGTCAACGCCGCAGGTGACCTCGTCATCGCCGGTAACACGCTGATGACCTGCCCCTCTGAGGCCTCCAAGTGCCTCGAGGCTCGGGGAGGCGGCGGCACCTCAACGCGCTTCAACAACAACAGCTACTCCATGGTCATGGTGGACATCGACAGCGATCCGACGACCGTCAACTCCTCTAGCGCTGATCTGCTGATTCCCGGGAGGGCCCCGGTCCTCTTCGCCGGCCTCTACTGGGGAGCGGGCACCTCCGGTGACGAGGCCAAGGGCAGTGCTCCGGCAGGCGCGGGAACGGTGCGGCTGCGCCTCCCCGGCGGCGCGTCGTACACCACGGTGACAGGCACCGTCACGCCGATGTCCACCAACGGATCCAACAAGACCTATGCCGCGTTTGCCGATGTCACCGCGCAGGTGCGCTCGGCCGGACGCGGCACCTACGTCGTCGCCGACGTCAAGGGTGACCTGGGGGTCAACCACTTCGCCGGCTGGTCGCTCGTCGTGGTCTACGGCGATCCGACCGAGCCCGTGCGCGCCATGAGCGTCTTCGACGGTCTCGTGAGCGTGACCCAGGGATCGCCCGCGACCATCGACGTGGCCGGCTTCCGCACCCCTCCGACGGGACCTGTCCGCACTGCACTCGGCGTGGTCGCCTATGAGGGCGACCTCGGCATCACCGGCGACCAGTTCCTCCTCAACGGCAAGGCGCTCAGCGACGCGCGTCGCTCTGCCGACAACTACTTCAACTCCTCCATCACGACCAAGACAGCCCGCTTCTCCGCCAAGTCCCCCGACTACGTCAACCAGCTGGGCTTCGACACCGGACTCATCGACGCGACGGGCCGCATCGCCAACAACGCCACCTCGGCCACCTTCCGGGCGTCCTCATCTGGCGATCAGTACTACCCGGCGGCACTCACCTTCTCCACGGAGCTCTTCTCCCCCAAGTTTGCTGCCCGCAAGTCCGTCGTCGACCTCGACGGTGACGTTGTACGCGCGGGTGACGAGTTGGAGTACACACTCGTGCTCACCAATGACGTGACCGCCGACAACGGCGATGCGTCCACGGGCACCGTCATCACCGACGTGCTGCCCGCCGGGGCTGCCTACATCCCCGGAAGCCTGAAGCTCAACGGCACGTCGGTCCCGGATAGCGGATCCACGGCGACCTTCGCCGAAGGCTCCCTCACCCTGCGCGTCGGCGAGGGCGCGAGCGCGACAGCGGGTGGACGCCTCGCCATCGGCGCCAGTGTGATCGTGACCTACCGCATGCGAGTAGACGCCGACGCGCGCGCAGGGACTGAGCTCGCCAACGACTTCCTCGTGGCTGGAACCGCGGCGACGTCAGGCTTCGCCGTGACCGGGGTCTCCAACGAGACCTCCCTCACGGTGGTCGCGGATGACGCTGACCTGAGCATTGCCAAGTCCGTCAGCCCGACGGCGCTGGTCGCCGGGCAGACCGCCACCTACACCCTGCGCGCGGCCAACGCCGGACCCGGCTCGGCCGAGTCGGTCCTCGTCACCGACTCCATTCCGGCCGGACTCACGCTGATCTCGGCGACGGGCAACGGCTGGTCCTGCGTCGAAACCGCCCCCACCGTGCGGTGCAGCCTGCCGTCGCTCGCGGCGGGTGCGAGCGCGACCCCCATCACGGTCACCGTCACCGTCGACGAGGAAGCCAGTGATAGCGGATCGGTGAGCAATACCGCGACGGTCGCGAGCGACACTCCCGATCCTGACCCGACCAACAACACCGCGACGGTCAATTCGCCCCTGGACCGCAGCGCAGACCTCGCCATCTCCAAGTGGCACGATGGGCCCGCGATCCCGGGGAGCACGATCACCTACTCGATCGGTGTGCGCAACGAAGGCCCCTCCGATGCGACCGGAGTCACGGTCACCGACCTCCTGCCCGCCTACCTGCAGCTCGTCTCCGCCACCGGCGAGGGCTGGACCTGCACCACCGAGGTGGAGTGCACGCTCACGGGGACTCTCCCCTCAGGCACGTCGGCCGAGTCCATCACCCTGGTCGCCGAGGTCCTGGCCGACGCACCCGCCGAGGTCGCCAACACCGCCAGCGTGTCGGGCAACGAGCCCGATCCGACTCCGGGCAACGACACCGCCACCGACACGGCTGGCACGGACAGGGTCTTCGACGGCGTCGAGAGCCTCTCCCACCCGGGTAAGGCCGTCGCCGGAGGACCCGCGATCCCCGTAACCGTGCGCTCCTTCAATGCCGGTCCCGGGGCCGTGCCCGCTGGCGCCGACGCCATTCAGACGATCACCCTTCCCACGGGCACGAGCTTTGAGGGACACAGTGGGACCGGCTGGGCATGCATCCCCTCGACAGGATCAGCCACAAGGGCGCCGCTCACCGTGCGCTGCACCCTGCCTCTCACCACATCCTGGGATGTCGATACGTCGTTGACTCCCTTGGTCCTCGAGGTCTCCGTTGACGCAGGCGAGACGGAAGACAAGACCCTTGAGTCCGTGCTCACGACGACGTCGCGACTGCGCGACATCGACCTCGACAACAATCGAGCGACTGACGTGATCACGCTCGAGACCGATGCCGACCTCGCCATCACGACGACGAGTTCCGCTGCCCTCGAGGCGGGTGGAGACTCACGTCCGCTCACCTTCACGGTGCGCAACAACGGGCCCGCCACTGATCCCGGTCCCATCACGGTCAGGTTCAGCCGCCTCACGAGCCTGCAGTTGAGTGCCGCACCCGCAAGCGCGTGGACCTGCCGTGAGTCCGAGGAGCGCACCACCTGCACGCTCACGGGCACCACGCTCGCTGCCGGGGCGGCCGCGCCTCCCCTCACCCTCGACGTGGCCGCACCCGACCCCGAGACGCTGCCAAGGACCTACGAGCTGACCGGCATCGTGAGTTCGCCCCAGCCCGACAGCAATCCCGCCAACGACGTCGCCACGGCACCCGTGACCGTCACCAAGGAGTCCGGCATCTGGACGAGCAAGTCCGCGACGCCGACACGCGTCACGGCTGGTGACACCGTGACGTTCACGCTCACCGTGAGCAATGCCCCGCCGTACGGCGGACCCTCAGCAGCGCGCGACGTCTACCTCACCGATGACTTCGGCGCGGTGGGCCTCACCGTGGAGTCGATCACCCCGGACAACAGCGGCCTGGACTGCTCGGCTTCCACGCTCAGCGTGGTGAGCTGCTACATCCCTGTGCTGGACTTCGGATCCGCAGCCTCGGTGCAGGTGGTCGCGCGGACGGACCCGTCGTGGAGCACTCCGGGGCGCACCTTCACCAATGTCGTCACCGCCACCTCTTCCACCCCGGGTGGCGACCGCCCCCCGGGCCAGGTGACGGTCACTACTGATCCTGCCTCCCGACTTGAGCTGGCCAAGGCCATCCGTGGTCGCGCAGCCGGCACGCAGCTCGTGCCCGGGAGCAACGTCACCTACGTCCTCAATGTGGAGAACGCCGGGCCCACTGATGCGCGCGGTGCCGTCGTGGTGGACGACATGCCCGCGTCCATCGTGCCCAGCGCGGCCACGGGCGACGGCTGGGTGTGCAGCGTCACCGGTCAGCGCGTGAGCTGCGCGACCGAGGCCACCCTCCCCGTCGGCGGAGCAATCCCCCCGATCTATGTGACGGGCCTCGTCTCGCCGCTCGCGACCGGTGCGATCGTCAACGAGGCGACGGTCGAGCCGCAGTCCCCCGGCACCGGCGGCGAGGCTGAGGTCACCCACCTCGCAGGCGACTTCCTCGACCTCGACATTGCGCACTTCGGGCCGACGAATCTCCGCGCGGGAGATGATTGGCGCACCACCGTCTCGGTGCGCAACAACGGTCCCGCCACCGAGCCCGGGCCGATTCGCGTGGTGATCGAGCAGCAGTCCGCGACACCCCAGCGCGCGTCGGGAGCGGGCTGGTCCTGCGACATCGAAGGACGCGGGATCCAGTGCGTCACCGCCGGCCCCCTGGACATGGGATCGTCCCTGCCGGCGATCACGATCGTGAGCGACACGCCACGCTCGGGCACCCAGGTCAACTCGGTCGCCACCGTGACCGGCAAGCGCGAGGACGTCGATCGCTCCAACAACAGGTCGGCGACCTCAGCTGTCCTCCAGCGAGAGGCCGACATCGCCGTGCGCAAGCAGGCGGATGCGTCCACGGTCGCGGCAGGGAGCACGGCTACCTTCCGAATCACGCTGACCAACCGAGGACCGGGATCCACGAGCGACGCCCAGGTCCTCGACACGCTTCCGACGGGGCTCACCTTCGATCGCAGTGCCTCCGACCCCCGGTGCACCGACGAGCAGGGACCGGTGCAGTGCAGTGCGGGCCGCACTCTGGCCGCGGGTGAGTCCACCACCTTCCGCCTGGTCGCTCGCGTCGCCACGGACGTGCGCGGCAAGGTGAGCAATACGGCCATCGGGTCGTCTTCGCAGCGCGATCCGGACCCGTCCAACAACCGCGATAGCGCCACCATCACAGTCACGCCGCCGACACAGCCGCAGGTGCCCGAGGTCGATCCCCCGGACAAGATCAAGGATCGGGGGCCGACGGAGCTCTACGAAGAGCGGCCGCCGACCAATGCCGGTCAGCGGGCTCGAGTGCAGGTGTCGTGTGTGCCGATCGTGCAGCGCATCCCGCGGGGTGACTATGAGTACTGCCGCGTCGAGACACGTGCCGACGGCTCGATCTGGATCGTCGTCCCCGGCTCGACGCCGCTCGACATCACCGTGCGCCTCACCGCGCCGGCCGTGCCGGGCTACTCGAAGATGGACATCGCCTACCGCTACTCCACGCGGTAGCGACCTAGCGCACGACGCTGAGGTCGGGGCGCTGAGTCGGAGTGTGCGTCCGCACGAAGACCTGGCCGCGCACCGTGGTGAGCCGCTTCCACCCCGTCATCGTGCACGCGGTCACGCGCGAGGCATCGTCGGTGAGGAAGCCCAGGCGCCGGGCGGCGTGCAGCACGCGCAGTGGCAGGCCGCCAAAGGAGGGGCGCTCCCAGATCTGCTCAGCGAGTGCCTGGGGATCCACGACCGAGGAGGCCCGGCGGCGGAACTCCGCGACGGCCGCATCGACCTCGGTGATCACATCCCCGGAAACCCCGTGGATGGGGAGTTGCCAGCCTTCGGAGGGCGGGAGCATCGCGAGCCCCGGTGAGCCCACCGCGGGCTCGGGCAGGCGCATGTCGGTGAGTCCCGCAGCCGTGACGAGTCCGGCACGGACGTCGCCGATGCGCGCCGAGACGTCCACCTCGTCGACAACGGGTTCACGCAGGGGCAGGGCCACGAAACTGATGACGCGCATGGGCGGGGCGGCGTAGACACCGACGGCGCTCGCGCGAGCGACGACCCGCACGTGGCCGGTCGCGTCCCAGGCCGCGAGGCGATCAAGGTGCGCCGCCAGCAATCGGCCCTCGTGCGCAGGCAGGGCCAGGGTCGTGAGCGCGCTCGACGTCGCCATCACGCGGCCTGCCCATGCTCTGCCATGCGGCAAGCCTCCCCCCTGCGACTGGCGGGGGCAACTCGAGGCGGATGCGCCCCTAGTCGCGGGTGAGCTTGCGGTAGGTCGCCCGGTGCGGGCGAGCCGCCTCGACGCCCAGGCGCTCGACCTTGTTCTTCTCGTAGGACTCGAAGTTGCCCTCGAACCAGAACCACTGCGAGTCACCCTCGTAGGCGAGGATGTGCGTGGCAACACGATCGAGGAACCACCGGTCGTGGGACGTGATCACCGCGCAGCCCGGGAATTCCAGCAGGGCATTCTCGAGCGATCCCAGGGTCTCGACATCGAGGTCGTTGGTGGGCTCGTCGAGCAGGAGCAGGTTGCCACCCATCTTGAGCGTGAGTGCGAGGTTGAGGCGGTTGCGCTCACCACCCGAGAGCACTCCCGCGGGCTTCTGCTGGTCAGGGCCCTTGAAGCCGAATGCCGAGACATACGCGCGGGACGGCATCTCGACATTGCCGACCTTGATCCAGACGAGGCCGTCGGAGACGACCTCCCAAACATTCTTCTTGGGATCCAGACCGGAACGGCCCTGGTCGACATACGACAGCTTGACGGTCTCGCCGACCTTGATGTCGCCCGACGTCGGCAACTCATCCTTGTCATCCGAGCCACCCTGGGCGGCGGCGACGATCATGCGGAAGAGCGTGGTCTTGCCCACGCCGTTGGGGCCGATGA
>CAZLNF010000077.1:0-5252 GCA_964560885.1 uncultured Actinomyces sp.
GTCAACTGCTCGGACATGCCCGATCGCCCCACGCCCGCACGCCTCGCCGAGATCGCGCGCGAGGGGGCTGCTGCCGGGGGCGTGCACGTCGGACAGGCCGTGCTCCGCGAGGGCGCGCAGTGCGCCGGCCTCCCGCGCTTCGGCCGGCCGATCCCGCGCATCCTCAGTCCCCTCGCCCTCGACACGCCTCCGCTCGTCGCCAATGCACTCGCTGACAACCGCACACCGTGGACCGCCGCGGTGGAGATGTCACGCGCCTTCACCGGTGCGCGCACCGTGCAGTACGGCGGCACCCACCACATCGTCTACGGCCGCACCACGTCGTGTGTCGACCGCCCCATCACGCGCTACCTGGTCAACGTGAAGCTCCCCGGGCGCGATGTCGTCTGCCCACTGCGGTACTGACATGGAAGCCCTTCCGCGCACACTCCCCCAGGCGGTACGCCGCGCCGCTGCCCTGTGGCCTGATCGAGTCGCGTGGATCTTCGACCTGCGGGACGGGCCTGAGGCTCAGGTATCGGCCTCCCTCACCTTCGCCGAAGTAGCCGCGGGCTCAGATCGCGTGGCACGCCACCTGCGTTCCCGAGGCATTCGCGCCGGTGACCGGGTCGGCGCCCTCCTGCATAACCGGCCCGAGGCCGCGCTCACCTGGCTCGCCCTCGCACAGCTGGGCGCCACCGCCGTGCCCCTCAACACCAAACTGCGCCACGCCGATGCGAGCTGGATCCTCGCCAAGTCGCGCGCAGCCGCCCTGGTCACCACGCCGACGCTGGCGGAGGGCATCGCACCCCTGGACATCCCCGTGATCGACGTGGCCGACTTCGCCACCGAACTCGGTGAGTCCGACACCGCGCATGCCACACCGCTGCCCGATGTGCACGACCCCGATGACATCGTCAACGTGCAGTTCACGTCCGGCACCACGGGGCACCCCAAGGGCTGCCTGCTCTCGCACCGCTACTGGCTGCACCTCGCCGCGAGCCTGGTCGAGGGATTCCCGCACCTGCGTCCCGAGGACCGCATGCTCACCGCGCAGGCGATGTCCTACATGGATCCCCAGTGGAATCTCGCCGCATCGCTCGTGAGCGGCGCCTCCCTCGTGGTGCTCGACGGCTTCCATCCCTCGAGCTTCTGGGACCGCGTGCGCGAGCACGACGTCACCTACTTCTACTGCCTTGCCGCGATGCCGGTCCTCATGCTCACCACGCCCCCCGATCCGCGTGATCGCGATCATCGGGTGCGCGTCATCCAGTGCTCCGCCATCCCGCCCGCGCGGCACGCCGAGCTCGAGGAGCGCTGGGGGACTCCCTGGTTCGAGGTCTTCGGCATGACCGAGACCGGAGGCGATATCCACGTCACCGACATCGAGCACGATGCCCTCGTCGGATCGGGCGCGATCGGAGTCGCCAAGCCCGGGCGCGAGGCACGCATCATCGACGCAGATGGCGCCGATGTGCCGGCCGGCGAGATGGGCGAGCTCGTCCTGCGCGGCCCGGGCATGATGTCCGGCTACGACGACGAGCCCGAGGCCACGGCACAGGTATTCCGCGGCGGCTGGCTGCACACGGGCGACCTTGCACGGCGAGACGCCGAGGGCGTTATCTCCCTCGTCGGCCGCCTCAAGGATGTCGTGCGCCGCGCTGGCGAGAATGTCGCCGCTCGCGAGGTCGAGGACACCCTGCTCGCCCATCCCGCCGTGCGCATGGCCGCCGTGGTGGGCGTGCCCGATGACATCCGCGGCGAGGAGGTCAAGGCCTATCTCGTGCTCACCGATGATCGCGATGCCGAGCACGCTGCCGCGGAGCTAGGTGCCTTCTGCGTCGATCGCATTGCGCGCTTCAAGGTGCCGCGCTACTGGGAGGTGCGCGACGATCTACCGCGCACTCCCTCGGAGCGCGTCGCCAAGCCTGAGCTCGTCGCGGGGCGCACCTGGGATGCACAGGAAGGTGTATGGCAGTCATGAAGGAGATGCCGTCATGAACGTCGTGCTGCGCGACTACCACCCCGTGGATGATGCTGCCGCGCGCGTGATCTACGAGGAGTCCTTCCCGCCGAGCCTGCGCGCGCCGTGGAACGCGCTGGTCGACCACCGTCACGATGAGCGCTTCGTCGTGCTGGCGGACACCGACGGCACGGCCGTCGGCATCACGCTCATCCGCAGACTGGGCGACACCGACATGGCATTCGTCCGCTACCTCGCGGTCGATCCCGCACGGCGTGATCGGGGACTCGGCAGCCAGCTCGTGGCGCAGCTGCGCGAGCTCCTGCGTGATGGCGGGGTCGGCGTACTCCTGCTCGACGTCGAGAAGCCCGTGGGTGCGCATGCGGAGGACGACCGGCGACGCATCGCCTTCTACCAGCGCTGCGGCCTGGACCTGCTGGATGTGCCGGACTACTCGCCTCCGGAGCACGGCGCGACGGGTGAGATCGTGCCCCTGCTCCTCATGGGCGAGGTGCTCGACGGAGGGGCGGCGCTCACAGGCTCACGCCTCGATGAGGCGGTGCGAGCCGTGCTACTGCATCGCTACGGCGTGGAGTCCTGACCGGAGGGGTCAGGCCTGCTTGCAGACGACGCCGCGGGCGCGTGGCGCGTCAGTGACGGTGACCACGCAGGTGGCGTCTTCACCGGTGAGGGTGAGCGTGACCTTGGGGCCCTTGGATGCGACGCGCGTGGTCACATCTGCTGTCGATGCGAGCTGTCGCATGAGCGGACTCAAGGAGATCGTGATCAGCTGATCGGCCAAGGTGTCGGGCCAATCGAGCTTGAGTTGCTCGAGCACGGCATCGGCGAGGCGGTCGGTCTCCATGTTGGCGGCCGAGGGCTTCGCGGGTGCGCTGGTGGGCGTCGGTGCAGGCGTGGGTGCCGCCGGGGGCTCTGCCGCGGGGGTCTCTGCCGCAGGGGCTTCGGCCGCCGAGGTGTCAGCCGCTGCTGAGGATTCGCTCGATGCCGAGCCCCCCGAGCAGGCTGACAGGGCGAGCAGGGCAGCGCCCGCGAGGGCGATGGCGATGGCGGGTCGACGGCGCATCCCACGAAGGTAGGCGCAGACGCACCGACGTTGCGCGCTGAGCGCCTCAGCCGTTCGGCTGAGGCCGCCGTCCCCACCGTCGCCGGGCCCCCGCTCGCTCCACTAGGCTGGCGGACCAGATCAAGGGGAGGGGAAACCATGGGCTCACATGAGGTCACGAAGACACACCTGGTGCAGGCGATCATCGTCGGCTGGGTCCTGGTCGCCCTCGTGTGGCTCATCTTCGGCTTCCTCGCGCAGAACTACCTGCTCTACCTCCCGATGCTTATCGCCTACGCCATCTGGACCGTCGTGTCCCTGATGATCTTCGGTCGCGGTCTCGACAAGGAGATGGCAGCCGCCGGAGACGCGCACTAGGGCTGCACGCCACGCAGTTCAGCCCGTCGGGGCGGCAGTCTTACGTCGCGCCATGCGCTGGCGCACCGCGAAGTATCCGACCGCGATCCAACCCAGCACCATCTGCGGCAGGAAGCAGAAGGCACGCCAGATGACGTCCGCAGCGACTGCCTGCTCGAAACTCGCCCCGAAGGCCACGAGCATGCCGATCAGTGCGGCGTCGACGGTCCCTGCGCCACCCGGTGCCAGCGGCACGGTCGTGAGAAGTAGGGCCACCGAGAAGGCAGCGAACACCTCGAGCACCGTCACGGATTCAGCACCGACTCCGCGCAAGGCGGCCAACACCACGAACATCGGCGTGAGCTGGGCCAGGATGTTTGTCAGGGTGATCGGGATCCAGCGCTTGCCGACCATCTCGGCCGCCGTGTCGTTGAAGCCGACCACACTCTCGACGACATTTGGCGGCGTGCGCTTGATGAGCCGGAAGACGCGTCCAAGTGCACCCTGAGCGAATTCCCCCACCTTCTGCGCATTGGATCGACTGCGGAGCACGAAGGCGATGCCCGCCATGGAGACGAGGCAGATGACTCCCGCGATGATGATGATCAGGTCGATCGTCTCGCAGGGAAGCGCTCCGCACTCACTGCCCGAGAGCGTCCTTCGCTCGAAGATCCACAGCAGGATGAGCGCCACCCCGGGCGCACCGAAGGTCATGAGGTAGGTCCAGATGGCGTCGGCAGCGACCGCCGCTGCAGCGAGACGCTGCTCCACGCCGTAGCGCGCCAGGATCGCGTACTGCGTCGCCACCGCGATGGGCCCGCCACCGAAGGGGATCGTCGTCGAGATGGCGAAGCCGCCCTGCCGGTCGACGAAAGCCGGCACGTAGCCCAGCTTGGGGATCGCCGCCGGGGCCGTCAGCGGATAGACGCCGATCGCGATGATCGCGGCGACGATGGCGGCGATGGTCCAGATCGGCGGCATGGAGAAGGCGGCTTGAACGCCCTTTTCGAAGCCACCGAAGTTGTTGGCCATGTAGTCGAAGATGAAGTAGGCCAGGCCGATGCCGAGGACCGTGAGGATGACCTTGGGCAGCCAGGACTTCCATCCCCCCTCCTTGGCCGCCTCGAGGACGGGCTCGGGCGCGGAGGAGGTCACCTCCTGAGCCTGCCGCCTGATGACGGCGGTGTCCAGCGCCGACGCACCCTAGGGTGACGCCATGGCATCGTCAGCGAAGTCTCCCGCGTCACGCGCAAAGAAGGGTCCGCGCAGCGGGGCCGGCATCATCGACACCCGCTACTACCGCGACAACCTCGCCGCGTGGGACGAGCGGGCACCCGCCCACGCGCGCGCCGACGGCTACAAGGTCAAGTACTTCCATGAGGATCCGGCATACCTCAGCGATGTCGTGAGCTTCGACATTCCCCTGCTCGGGGAGGTCACCGGACTCGAGGGAGTGCACCTGCAGTGCCACATCGGCACGGACACGATCTCCCTGGCTCGACGGGGCGCGCACATGACGGGCCTGGACTTCTCCGGTGAGTCGCTGGCCCAGGCACGCGCACTGGCCGCTGAGACCGGTGCCGAAGTCGACTTCGTCCAGTCCGATGTGTACGCCGCGGTCGAGGCCCTGGGCCGCGAGAGATTCGACTTCGTCTTCACCGGCATCGGCGCCCTGTGCTGGCTGCCCGATGTGCGCCGCTGGGCTCAGGTGGTCCACGACCTGCTGCGCCCCGGTGGATTCATCTTCATTCGCGAAGGTCACCCGATGCTCTGGGCGATGGACGAGAGCGTCGATGACGATCTCGTGGCCGGCTATCCCTACTTCGAGGTGCCCGCGCCCGTCACCGATGAGCACGACGGGAGCTACCTGCAGGTGGACACGACCTTCCG
>CAZLNF010000077.1:5352-8425 GCA_964560885.1 uncultured Actinomyces sp.
CCCTGCTTGATGCAGTCCTTCGCGCCCTCGGGCATGCCCTCGTCACCGATCTCGGTCATGAGTTCGTCGACGAGCGCGGAGTTGTCGGTGGTGGAATCACCGCCACCGCCACATGCGGTGAGGGTGAGCAGTGCCGCGGCAGCAGCGGCCGTCGCAATCGTGGCAAGGCGGGAGCGGCTCATGGGATACCCCTTCGTATGAACGTGCCCGAGACACGTCACCACCAAACAGTGGAGTTAGGGCGGAGGCTAGCACCGGGGGGCATACTCCAAGCATGAGTCAGCGGCGCGTCGCCGAGGAGGCCCTCCACGCATGCCTTCGCCTGCAGAGGGCCAACGTGCAGTGGGTAGCCGGTCTACGCACGGGCGTGCTCATCACGCTGACCCTCCTTATCGGCCTCGCGACCGGCCGGATCGACATCGCACTCTCCGTCTCCATAGGTCTGCTCTTCGTCTCCATCGCGGACAGCGCGGACTCCCGCAGGGTGCGGCTGCGGGTCATGCTCTGGGCGACGTTGTGGATCTCTGTGGGTGTCCTGCTCGGCGGCCTGGTGAGCGAGCTCCGCGTCACGCACGTGGCCGTCGCGCTCGTGATCGCCCTCGCCTGCGGATACGCCGGCGCCCTAGGTCCGCGCGGCGGCCTCATCGGCGTACTCACCCTCGTGCTCTTCGCGTTCTACGCCGGCGCCGCGGTGGTGGTCGACATCGCCGCACTCGACGCCGTCTACTTCGTCGTCGGTGGTCTCATCACCATCGCGGTCAACCTGCTCTTGACTCCACCCCGTCGCCTGGGGGCGGTGCGCTCCAGCATCGCGCACGCCTACCGCGAGCTGCAGGACGCCGCAGAGCGCCGCGGTCTCGAGCTCGCGGCCCCCACGGTCGCTGCGGCGGTCATGTCGGCCCGCACAGTGGTCGACCATGAGGGCTGCGTGGGCGCCTCGGCCACCTGGGCCAATCAACTGCTCTCGAGTGCCGAGCGGGCTCGACTCGCCCTGCTCGCGCTCATCTCCGAGCGAGACATCGATCCCGCCTACGTCGACGAGTTCACGCTCCGACTGAGCGAGACCGCGCGGGCCATCGCCGATGAGCTCGCGGCCCCGCTGGGTATGCCGGGCGATCGACGACGCGCACACACGCGCGACCGGCTGACCGCGCTCGAGGCCACCGCACGACGCGCGAGCGATCCGCGGTTGGCGACGCTGGCACTGGATGTCTCGGACGCGATTGCCTCGACGGTGAGCGCACTCGATGCGCCCTGGCCCCTCGGGGCGCGCGCGGAGATCGTCCCTCCTCACACGACGCACACGCCGGTGCTCCCGCGCCTGCGCGCACACCTGCACTGGTCTGATCCCGTGGCCGAGCACGCGATCCGCCTCATGATCGCCTTCGGCGGAGCCACGGTCGTCGCGGTGAGCATCAACGCTTCCCACGCCTACTGGCTGCCGCTCACGGTGGCGTGGATCGCGAAGCCCGACCTGTCCAACACCGTCTCCCGCGTGACGATGCGGATCCTGGGCACGATGGCAGGTCTCGTCCTGGTCACGGTGATCCTTCTCATCGCGCGAGAGCTACCCGGCGAACTCGTGATCCTGTCCATCACGGTCGGCCTCGCCGGCGCCACGGCACTGGCCTACCTCAATGCCAACTACCCCCTGGCTGTCATCGGCATCACCGCCTACGTGCTCCTCGTCGAGCATGTCTCGGGCGACGGCGAGGAGTACGACATCATCGCCAGGCTCATCGCCACCGTGTTGGCGGGCCTGTGGGTGCTCCTCGTAGCCTCTATCCGACCGCGCCGCACCGGTGCGACTGCGATCAGCGCGATGCACGCGACCACCCACGCCCTGCGCGACTATGCGGCCACAGTCCGCGCGGGTGAGGACTCCACGTCTGCGCGCGCTCGAGTGCTCAAGGAGCGCACGGCGGCACTGGCCGCTGTGTCCGCCGCGACGATGGAGACACCCGGACTCTGGGAGCGCGCCGGCGATCGCGTCGATCCCCTTCAGGCCGCTGCCGTGATCACGGACATCATCGGGGCGACCTCGTCCATCCTCGCGGAGGAGCTCCTTGAGGAGCACGGGCAGTCCGATCCGGGGCTGTGGGTGCGCATCGATGGCGAGCTCACCGATCTCGACACCCGGGTCGACGCACTGCGCGCCGAGTCGACGTCAGCCTGAGCGCCTCACTCAGCCGGCAGGGCGCGGGAGAGTCGTGTAGAGGCCGTCCATGATCGGCGCACCGAGCCCACTCGCCATGTCATAGCCGGGGTACGCCGAGCAGCACCCGACGAGCTGCACGGCGTTCGACCCCGACGTGATGTCGACGAAGGCGGGCTTGTTGCCTGCCGCAGCGGAATAGAGCCACGCGTTGGCGAATCCAATGCTGGGGAATCCGCGCGCTCGCTGATGCGCGGACATCGCGGCCAGGTTGGCGCCAAGGAACGGTGTCCCACCGCTGGTGCCCCCCACGGCGAACACCTCGCCGCCGTAGACGATCGGCCAGCCAGGACGGATGGCCCCGAGGAGGGCAACATCCGGCACCGTGCGCGGCCCGATCGGCGTCGATCCCTGCTGCCACCAGGGACGATCAATGAGCACGCTCGCGCCACCGGCACCCGCGGGCCCGGGAGCGGGCCAGTTCGCCGTGTAGGGGAGGTCGTTCCACACGCGCTCGGAACGGCGCGTGTTGTCAGCCTTGAGGGCGAGGCGTGTCCCACCAACAGCGGTCACCCACGCGGATGTCGACGGATAGCCCACCGAGGGTTCACCGGTCTCCTCCGCATAGCCGGCGCCGCACATGGATGAGCCGCTGTCTCCGGTGGCGACGACCACCGTCGTGCCCACGATGGCGGCCATGCGCAGGAGGTCCTCGTTGAGCGCGACGTAGGACTCAAGCTCCTCCCCGTATTCAAGTTCGCACACGCTGTACGACAGCGACGCGACGTCCGGCACGGTCTTCCCATCGATCATGCGCGCGAAGGCATCCGTGATTCCGATCCCTGGGTTCACCGCCTGAAGGAGCGTAAGTGACTCGACGTCAGGCAGTGCCGCGGACGCGGTGATGAGGTCCAGGTG
>CAZLNF010000078.1:0-8193 GCA_964560885.1 uncultured Actinomyces sp.
CCGTCCAGAGCATCACGCAGTCGGTCGAGACCCTCTCGGGCGGTCAGCGCCAGGCAGTTGCGGTGGCACGCGCCGGAGCCTTCGGCAGCAAGGTCGTCATCCTCGACGAGCCGACGGCCGCCCTCGGTGTCAATGAGTCCGCGCGTGTGCTGAAGCTCATCAAGGACCTGCGCGATCGCGGGATGAGCATCATCTTGATCTCGCACAACATGCCGCAGGTCTTCGATGTCGCCGACCGCATCCACGTGCAGCGCCTCGGCCGCCGCGCCGCGGTCGTCACGCCGCAGTCGCACCAGATGAACGAGGTCGTCTCGATCATGACCGGCGCCATGACGGTGCCGGAGTCCGATCAGCAGCTGACGCCGATCCGTTAGCGGTAGAGCGCGGGACGCTCGGGCAGGTCGATCGCCTGAGGCCCCTGGGTGATGGCCGTGACCGCGGCATTGGCCGTGATCGTCGCGAGCAATCCGTCCCATGCTGTCGCGCCACTCGTGCGCCCGGTGTGCGTGGCGTCGACCCAGGCCTGCAGTTGACGTCGATAGGCATCCTCGAAGCGGCCGAGCCAGAGCTCAGGCACCTCGTGACCGACCGCACGCTCCGCCCGGCGGGTCAGGTAGGCGCCGTCGCCCATCTCCACCGTGCCCTCGCTGCCGACGACCTCGCAGCGCACTTCATAGCCGTAGGCGGCGTTGACGAAGGCCTCGATCTCCACCACGGCACCGCCGCGCGTGGTGAGGAGGACGAGGATCGGATCGAGTTCGCCCTCCGGGGTCCGTGGGCCGGGACGACCGGCTACCACCTGCACGGTGGCGTAGTCGTCGCCGAGCAACCAGCGGTTGATGTCGATCTCGTGGATCGCGGAGTTGGTGAGAGTCCCCGAGGTGGTGAGTCCGTACGGCGCGAAGGCATTGCGGTGCACGTTGTGCACGATGAGCGGCTCGCCGATGCCGGCAAGCGACTCCTTCAGTGCGACGTAGCCCGGATCGAAGCGGCGCATGAAGCCCAGGGAGATGAGGCGATGCCCCAGGTCGACCTCGGCATCGACGACCGATTGCGCTGCGGGCACGGTCGGCGCCAGAGGCTTCTCGCAGAGCGTGGGCCGCTGGGCATCGAGGCACAGCAGTGCCTGCTCGGCGTGGAGCGCGTCGGGCGACGCGATGACGACCGCGTCGCTCGATGCCACGAGCTGCTCGACGTTCGGGGCGACGTTCGCCCCGAGTTCATCTGCCAGGACAGAGGCGCGCGCGTGGTCCGCGTCGTAGAGCCACGCCACTTGAGCTCCTGACACCTCCCGCGCGAGGGAGCGCGCGTGCGAGGTGCCGATGTTGCCCGTGCCGATGACGCCGATCCGCAGTGAGTCCACCCACGCATTCAATCAGCGGCCCACCTACCATCGAGTCGTGCACCGCCCTCGGCCCGTCATCACCGCACTCGCGGTGATGACCTGCGTGGTCATGGGCCTGGGGGGCGCCCCGACCGTCGTGGCATCACCCGATGTGCCGTCAGCGCGCGATGTCACGGCCCTCACCCTCGGCACCACGCTCCCGGACACGGGCTCGTTGGCCGCCTACGGTCCGGCCACGCAGGCGGCGGTGCGCCTCGCGGTCGAGGATGCCAATGCCGCGGGCGGTGTGCTGGGCGTCGACGTCGTCCTGCGACCGGGGGACTCCGGCAGCGTGGGTGATCGGACCTTCGCGCGCACGCTTGCCGCTATGCCGCAGGCCCAGGCGGTCATCGGCCCGCTGTCCTCCGCGCTCGTCCTCGATAATCTCGATGCGGTAGCCGGCCGCACCCTCATCTCGCCTGCCACCACGAGCGCGCAACTCAGTGGCGTGCTGGCGCGCACGGTGCCGGCGGAGCCTCTCAACGGCGCGATGCTCGCCACGCTCGCCAAGCAGCGTGGTGCACTGCGCCTTGTGGTGGTGGGACCCCGCGACCAAGGCCCGCTCATCGACGCGGCACGCGATCGTGCGGGCGACCTGGGCCTGGAGTCCGCGGAGGTGGTCTTCAGTGCGCGTCAATCGGCATCGAATATCGCCACGCGCATCGTGCGCACGAGTGCGGATGCCATGTTGCTGGCCTCCGGCGCCGAGACCACGGCCATCCTGCGCGAGTTGCTCCCGCGGGGCATGCCCGCGCTGGTGCTCCTCACGCCGAGCGCGGTCGACGGTGTGGATGCCAAGTCACTGCGTCGGGGGACCCTCGACGGTGCGCTGGCCCTCTCGCTCGACCTGAGCGTGCCGCGCGCTCTGGCCGCGCGCATCAAGGCGCTCGAGCCCGGGGTGAAGCAGACGGCGTACTCGCCGCAGTCCTACGACGCAGCCGCGATCGCCATCCTTGCCGCGGAGGCATCCGGTCGCATGCTCGGCAAGGTCACGCCGGAGGGAGTGCGGGCGGCACTGCCATCCGTCACGTCGGTGGGCACGCCCTGCGACACCCTCGCACGTTGCCTGCGTCTCGTGCGGCGCGGTGTCGATATCGACTACGTGGGGTACGCCGGGCCCTACGCCTTGGATGCGGCGGGAGATCCAGGTGCCGCGCGCTATCTCGTGCGGGTCTACGGGACCAACAACGTGCCCGGCTCGTCGGCGAGGCCCGTGCGCTACCCCTAGGTCCATGTGATCTGGCGAGGAGAGCATGTGCCCTGCCCCGCTGTGGTGGGATAGGGGAATGCAGATTTCCGCCGACGTCGTGGTTATCGGCAGCGGGATGGGGGGGGCGACGCTTGCCTACGGTCTTGCCCAGCGGGGTGTGGACGTGCTCGTTCTCGAGCGCGGACACCACCTGCCCAAGGAGCCGGAGAACACCTCCCCCGAGGCGGTGTTCGTCGAGCGTCGCTACAAGCCCAAGGACACCTGGTACGCCGAAGACGGCACGCCTTTTGCCCCGGGTGTGCACTACATCGTCGGCGGCAACACCAAGGTCTATGGATCATCGCTGCCGCGACTGCGCGAGCGCGACTTCGAGGAGACCGTCTACCCCAACGCCGTGTCGCCCAAGTGGCCCTTCTCCTACGCCGATCTCGAGCCGTACTACTGCCAGGTCGAGAGCCTCTACAACGTGCACGGGTCACCCGGTCCCGACGAGGCTGGTGCCTCCACTGACTTCGAGCCGTGGCGCAGTCAGCCCTACCCTTACCCCGCGCTCGCCCATGAGCCCTACGTCGCCGAGACCCTGAGGCGCCTGAGCGAGCAGGGGCTGCACCCGAGCACGACGGCGATGGGGGTCGACCTGCGCCCCGGCGGCCGGTGCATCCGCTGCGGCACGTGCGATGGCTTCCCCTGTCGCTGGGATGCCAAGTCGGACGCCGAGATCTGCGCTCTTGAGCCGGCGATGGCGACGGGACAGGTGCGCCTGGTGACGGGGGCCTATGTCGACCGCCTGGAGACCGATGCCTCGGGTCGCATCGCCCGCGCGGTGGGCAACCTGGACGGCGAACCCATGGAGGTGAGCGGCCGCGTTTTCGTGTCAGCAGCGGGAGCGGCCAACTCAGCCGCACTGCTGCTGCGCAGTGGCGTGGCCAACTCCTCGGGCCTCATCGGCACCCGCTACATGGTGCACAACAACACGCATATCGCTGCGATCGATCCGCGTCGTACAAACGACGTGGTCTTCCAGAAGACCGCCTGCGTCAATGACTTCTACGACGACATGGGCGATGGCTTCCCCGGTGGCACACTGCAGTGCATCGGCAAGGTCCAGGCGTCGATGATGAAGACCCACGCCACCAAGGCGCCGCTCTCGGTGCTCAAGCCGATGGCTGCACGCAGCATGGAGTGGCTGGTCATGACCGAGGACACTCCCGATCCACGCAACCGCATCTACCTAGACTCAGCAGGCCGCCTCACGGTGGCGTGGACACGCACCAATTACGACCGCCACGAGCTGATGCTCGCCAAGGCCCGGTCGGTCTTGAAGAAGGCCGGCTACGTCGCGATCTTCGAGCAGCGCTTCGACATCTCCATGAATAGCCACATGTGCGGCACGGCCGTCGCGGGTGAGGATCCGAGCCAGAGCGTGCTCGATCCCATGTGCCGCAGCCACGACGTCGACAACCTCTACGTCGTCGACTCGGCGTTCTTCCCCTCATCGGGGGCGCAGAACCCGGCCCTCACCATCGCTGCCAATGCCCTCCGCGTCGCCGAGGCCATCCCCGCCTGACACCGTCGAGGCGCCCCGATAATGTCGGCGCATGTCTAGCGAAGCCCTCTACCTCGTCGCCGTCATCAAGCCGCGCATGGAGGTGGCGGACGCGGTGGCCGAGCGCCTGCGCATCATGCGCGATGCCACGCGTGAGGAGCCGGGCAACGTCTACATGGAGCTCGTCGTCGGCGAGGAGCCCGACACCTGGCTGATGTTCGAGAAGTTCGTCTCGCGCGAGGCCTGGAATGAGCACATGACCTTGTCGCATGTGACCGACGGCAATGCCTTCCTCGCCGACAAGCTGCGAGAGCCCACCGAGCTGCGCTTCTACGTCGAGAAGTAGGCCTCAGCGCTGCTTCGACAGCTCCCCGACCGCTTCCACGATCGCGTCGGGGGACTCCCAATTCAGCATGTGGCCCGCGGTGGGCACCCACCAAGCCTGCGCTCCGGGGATGCCCTCGGCCATGCGCTCCGACTGCCACGGAGGCGTGGTGGTGTCCTTGCGCCCGCACAGCACGATGGTGGGCACGGTGATCTGACCGAGACGGTCGCCGCGATCCTCCGCGCTGAATGCCTCGAGGATGGGGAGCAGGGGCTTGTGGTCGGCTGCGCGGAAGGTCTCGAGGAAGACCTGCACCATCGCCGGCGATGGATTGTCGCCGCACAGGCCGGATCCGAAGATCGTGCCGACGGTGTCGTTGCCCACCATGACCTGCAGGAGCCCCGACTTGATGAGGGGGATCTGCGCTTGGTTCTGCGGCGCACCGTGCAGGACATCACCCGGGAAGGTCGACATGAGGATGAGACCGCGCAGCCGCTCGGCAACGCCCGGCACGTCGAGCACCGCGGCGATGGCGAGGAACCCACCCATGGAATGCGCGAGCAGCACCGCATCATGCGCGTCGACCGCCTCGAGTACGGCGAGGTAGTCGCTCGCCATCGTGGTCGTGCTGATGCCGTCGGCTCCGATGGTGGACTGCCCGTGGCCGCGCTGGTCGAAGGCGACCACGCGGTAGCCGCGCGCGAGGAGCATGTCCCACAGCACGCTCCACTCGACGACGCTCATGTAGATCCCGTGGGCCAGGACGACCGTGGGTCCCTCGCCCGCGGTGATGACGCGGATGCGGGTGCCATCGGGACGCTCGACGAAGGTCGTCGTGCCCTTCGGGTCGGCACTGAGTACGTCGTAGGGGTAGGGGTCGGTGCCCGCCCGGACGGCAGCGGCTCGGCGGCGTGCGGTGAGGGTGGCCGCTCCCGCGGCAGCGGCCATCAGGGTTCCGGCAACGAGGGCGCGTCTCATGGGGTTGGATGCTTCCATGCTTCGCGCCGCCGAGTGCAAGGTTGAGGATCTCGCCTCGATCGTTGCCGAGGAGACCCTCCTCGCGGACTATCCACTCGCGACCCGGGTTGAGGCCAATGTCCTCGTCTATGCGGCCGAGGACCTTCGCGGCGCGGGTCGGCGGGTCGGCACAGCCGCCCCTGTCGGGCTCGACCGCCAGGCCATCTACGTCGAGTTGGCCCGTGCCCTGCGCGAGGGCCCGGGGGTCGTCATCGTCGAGGGTGCGATGGATCCCGCGGTCGTCGACCGGGCCACGGAGGTCTTCTTCCGGATCATCGATGAGCAGAACGCCGCAGGGCAGTCGGTGGGGGATCACTTCGCCAAGCCGGGTGCCAATGACCGGATCTGGAATTCGCTCGAGAAGCTGGCCGTCGCGGACCCAGCGGTCTTCGTCGACTACCACGGCAACGACATCATCGACATCGTCTCGACGGCATGGCTCGGCCCGGCGTACCAGATGACGGCGCAGGTCAACGTCGTCAACCCAGGCGGGGCCGCACAGGTGCCGCACCGCGACTATCACTTGGGATTCATGTCGTCGGCTCAGATCGAGGACTACCCCGATCACGTGCACGATCTCTCGCCCGCCCTCACGCTGCAGGGTGCGATCGCCCACGGCGACACCCCGCTCGAGACCGGTCCCACGATGCTGCTGCCGCATTCGCAGAAGTACCCGGGCGGCTATCTCATCGCCGGGCGGGAGGACTTCGCGGAGTTCACCACGGCGCATTGCGTGCAGGTGCCCTTTGCCAAGGGCGATGCGATCTTCTTCAACCCTGCGCTCATTCACGGGGCGGGCACCAATCGCACTGCCGATGTGCGGCGCATGGTCAACCTGCTGCAGGTGAGCAGCGCCTTCGGCCGGGCGATGGAGAGCGTCGATCGTGAGCGGGTGGTGCTTGCGATCTATCCCGAACTCCTGTCTCGCAGCGACGATCCGCGTGCGGACATCGCGCTGCGCTCAGCGGCGGAGGGCTATCCCTTCCCCACCAACCTCGACCGCGATCCACCGGTCGGCGGTTTGGCGCCGCGCAGCCAGGCGGATGTCGTCCGCGCCGCGCTGGCGGAGCGCAGCACACCAGAGGAACTTCGGGGGGCACTCAAGGACCACGCCACTCGACGGGAGACCACGTGAGCACGGAGCCTCAGCCTGTCAAGACACTGCGCATCGGTGTCATCGGCACGGGCCGTATCGGGCGCATGCACGCCGAATACATCGCGCGCCAGACACCTCGCGCGACCCTGTCGGCGGTGAGCGACGTCAATGCCGCGTCGGCTGCCGAAGTTGGCGCGGCGTACGGCGTGCCCGCGGTGAGCGCCGAGGAGGTCATCGCTATGTCGGACGCCGTAGCCATCTGCACGTCGACGGACACCCATGTCGACTACATCGTGGCCGCGGCCGAGGCAGGCAGGGCGATCTTCTGCGAGAAGCCGGTGAGCCTCGACCTCGCCGAGGTCGATCGTGCGGCGGAGGTGCTGGAGCGCACCGGCGTGCCCTTCATGGTGGGCTTCAATCGCCGCTTCGACCCCGGTCACCGGGCGGTGCGTGAGGCTGTGCGCAGCGGGCGCATTGGCGACGTGCGCATGGCCCGCGTGACGAGCCGTGACCCCTCCCCGCCACCGGTGGAATACGTGAAGGTGAGCGGTGGGATCTGGGTCGACATGATGATTCACGACTTCGACATGGCCGCCTTCGTCGTCGGCTCACCTGTCGTCAAGGTATGGGCGCAGGGTGCCAACCTCATCGATCCCGCGATCGGCGAGGCGGGTGATGTCGATCTCGGCGTCGCGGTGCTCACGCATGCCAATGGCGCCATCACCACGATCGATATCTCGCGTGAGGCGCCGTATGGCTACGACCAGCGTGTCGAGGTGCTCGGCTCGCTCGGCATGGCTGTCTCCGACAACGAGCGCCTCAACCGCAGCGAGGTCTATCTCGCGGACGAGACTCACAAGCCGGTCTTGCCCAACTTCTTCATCGAGCGCTATGAGACCGCCTACCGCGACCAGTGGCGCTACTTCACCGACTACGTGCTCGACGGTGGCGAGTCGCCCGTCTCACTCGCCGATGGTCGTGCGCCCGTCGTCATCGCTGCGGCGGCCGCCGAGAGCGCGCGGACCGGCGTACCCGTCGAGTTGTAGGTTCTGGGCTCGGAATTCGAGCCCAGACTCCTACACGCCGCGGCGCTGGGCCTTGAGGCCGATGTCCATGCGCTCGCGCGCCTCGCGGACGCCCGCTCGCTCGCTCACCTCGGGCACGCCGACCTGCCAGAAGGCTCCGCCCTCGGTCCAGTCGGACTCGCGCACCCGCATGACGATGACATTGACCCCGTGCTGCTGATCCGCGAGTGCTTCCCGCAGTTCGTCGATATCGGTGGCCGTCACCGCACGGGCGCCCATCGCCGCCGCATGGGCGTGGAAGTCCACGCGCGCACCGGTGTCTCCGTGTGAGTCGCGAAGCATGTTGTTGTACGACGCACCGCCCTGACCCGTCTGCAGGCGCTCAATGACGGCGAAACCCTCGTTGTCACAGACCAGGATCGTCATATCGACCCCGGAGAGCGCCGCGGAGTAGATGTCGGAGTTCATCATCATGTAGGCACCGTCGCCGACGAGGACATAGGTGCGTCCGCGATCGGCGTTGGCGATCGCCGCACCCCATCCACCGGACAGCTCGTAGCCCATGGTGGAGAAGCCGTACTCGCAGTCGA
>CAZLNF010000079.1:0-8149 GCA_964560885.1 uncultured Actinomyces sp.
TCGGAGGCGCTGCTCTTGTCGGAGGCGCTGCTCTTCTCGGAGGGGGCGTCCTTGCCATTCGCTCGATCGTTGCCCGCGGAACGACCCTTGTCGCTCGCGCGACCGTTGCCGCTTGAGCGGCTACCGGACTGCTTGGCGCTGATCGCCTCGATGAGTGCGCCCTTGCGCATGGTGCTCGCCCCGGTGATGCCCAGGGACTGGGCCAGTTGCTTGAGCTCGGGCAGCAGCATGCCGGAAAGGCCCGACGCTGACTTGCCGGCAGGGGCAGTGGCGGTATCGCTCACATGAATTCCTTTGTCATGCCCGACACCAGGGTGGAATCGGGAGGGTGCGCGCAAGGTGAAGACCGTGCTGCGCGATGTCCGCCATGCCGTTTGAGGCATTCCCAGGATCAACGGGGGGAGGTGGCAACGTCCCTAGACGGACTTCTTCAGGCTAGCACCCACCCCGGCAGGGTCGCCTCATGACCCCCGGATGTGGACCCGGGCTCCATCGGTGTCGACCGGGACCGTGATCGGACGCCACCCCTCAGGTGCTGCCGTGGTCGCCGCGGCGCGCTCACCATCATCGACGGTGAAAGCCAGGACCGTCGGACCCGCACCTGAGACCACCGCGGGGATTCCTCCTTCGCGCAGTGACATCACAAGCGCGTGCGACTGCGGGTAGGCGTGGGCGCGGGCTTCCTGGTGAAGGCGATCCTCGGTGGCGGGGAAGAGCAGCGCGGGGTCGGACACCAGCGCGTGCGTGAGGAGCGCGGTGCGACCGAGATTGAAGACCGCGTCCGAGCGCGCGACGGTGTCGCCGAGGAGGTTGCGAGCTTCGGTGGTCGGCATCGACTGCTGCGGGATGAGGATGACCGGCACTACGGAGGTGTGAGTCGCGCGCGTCACGGCACTCGCGTGCGAGTCATCAACGGAGTCCACCCATGCGGTCGTGAATCCACCGAGGAGTGCAGCAGCGACGTTGTCGGGATGTCCCTCCATGCGGGTGGCGAGGCCGAGCACTTCGTCGTCGGGGAGCAGGGTCTCGCCCTCCTCGACGAGCCCGCGGGCCAGGAGAATTCCCGCGACGATCGCCGCGGCGGAGGATCCCAGACCCCGACCCTGCGGGATGGCGTTGCGGCAGCGGAGCAGCACACCGGGCGCGCTCACGCCCATCTCCTCCCAGGCCGCCTGCATGGCGCGGGCCACGAGGTGGCGCTCATCGCCGGGAAGGGCTCCCGCGCCCTCACCCTCCACGATCACGGAGACACCCGGATCCTCCGTGACCATGGCGACCAGGTGGTCATGAAGGGAGAGTGCGAGGCCCAGCGAATCGAATCCCGGCCCGAGATTGGCGCTCGTCGCGGGGACGACGACCTCGACGCCGACGGAACGAAAGCCCATGCGCTAGCCCCGCAGGCCCAGGGTGACCGCCGCGACCGCGGCATCGACCGGCACGACGATCGGATCCGGCGCTGCGTCGAGTGCCCACTGCGGATCCTTGAGCCCATTTCCCGTGAGGGTGCACACCACGGTCTGGCCCGGATCGAGTTGTCCGCGCTCGTGCGCCTGGAGGAGACCGGCGACGCTCGCTGCACTGGCGGGCTCGCAGAAGAGACCCTCCTTGGCGGCGAGGAGGCGGTACGCCGCGAGGATCTGCTCGTCGGTGACCGAGTCGATGAGGCCACCGGACTCATCTCGCGCTGCCTCGGCCTGCTCCCAGGACGCCGGATTGCCGATGCGGATCGCCGTGGCGATGGTCTCGGGCTTGAGCACGGGCGCGCCCGTGACGAGGGGCGCTGCACCCGCTGCCTGGAAGCCCCACATCCGGGGAAGTCGGGTGGCATGCCCGGCCTCGGCGTACTCCCGGTAGCCCTTCCAGTACGCCGTGATGTTGCCCGCGTTGCCGACCGGCAGGCAGTGAATGTCGGGAGCGTCTCCGATCATGTCGACGACCTCGAAGCTGGCGGTCTTCTGACCCTCGATGCGATCGGGATTGACACTGTTGACCAGCGAGACGGGGTAGTCGTCGGCCAGCGCGCGAGCAAGGGTGAGGCAATCATCGAAGTTGCCCTCGACCTGGAGCAGGCTCGCGCCGTGGATGATCGCCTGCGCGAGCTTGCCCATGGCGATCTTGCCCTGGGGCACGAGCACCGCGCAGACCATGCCTGCCTTGACCGCATAGGCCGCAGCACTCGCGGAGGTGTTGCCGGTGGATGCGCAGATGACAGCGCGGGCACCCCCCTGGGCGGCCTTGCTGATGGCCATGGTCATGCCGCGGTCCTTGAAGGACCCGGTCGGATTGGCGCCGTCGTACTTGAGCCAGACCTGGCAG
Organism: uncultured Actinomyces sp.; assembly: GCA_964560885.1. GTDB lineage: Bacteria > Actinomycetota > Actinomycetes > S36-B12 > S36-B12 > Mxb001. The sequence continues at coordinate 2,317 of CAZLNF010000079.1, forward strand.
CCGGTCATCTCGCTGATGGTGCACGCATAGACGAGTGGCGTGCCGCCCTCGCGCAGCGTGACGACGGGCGTCGCCTCATCCACGGGCAGCCACGGGCGGTACTCCTCGATGAGCCCGCGCCACTGCGGACGACCGGCGGTCATGGGCCGGCCTCCCCCTCGACGCGCATGACTCCGACAACCTGCTTGACGACATCGAGCCCGCGGAGAGCATCGATGGTGCGACTGAGATCCCCATCGGTGGCCAGGTGCGTGCGCACGATGAGTCCTGCATCGTCGCCGTGGCCTTCCTGGCGGACCACCTGGATGCTCACGCCGTTGTCGGAGAAGGCACGCGCGACCGTCGCGAGAACGCCGGGGCGATCCGCAACGTCGAGGTTGACGTAGTAGCGCGTGCGCGCCTGGTCGATGCCGCGGATCTCCAGGTTGGCGTAGGTCGACTCGCGTGGCCCGTGGCCGCCGGCACGCAGGTTGCGCGCGACCGCGACCACATCACCCAGCACGGCACTTGCCGTGGGCGCGCCGCCGGCCCCGCGCCCGTAGAACATCATCTCGCCGGCACTCTCGGCCTCGATGAAGACCGCGTTGAAGGCATCGCGGACACTCGCGAGGGGATGGTCGCGAGGGACCATCGTCGGATGGACCCGGACGATGACGCCGAGTCCGTCCTGCGTGCGCTCTGCCACGGCGAGCAACTTGATGACGAAGCCCATATCGCGCGCCGCGGCCACATCGGCGGCAGTCACGCCGGTGATGCCCTCGCACGACACATCGTCGAAGGTCACGCGGGTGTGGAAGGCGAGCTCGGCGAGGATCGCCGCCTTCGCAGCCGCGTCAAGACCACCCACGTCAGCGGTGGGATCGGCCTCGGCGTAGCCCAACTGCTGCGCCTCGGCCAGGACGGCGGCGTAGTCCGCGCCCTCCTCGTCCATCTTGCTGAGGATGAAGTTGGTCGTGCCGTTGACGATGCCGAGCACCTTGGTGACGCGATCACCCGCGAGGGATTCGCGCAGGGGTCGCAGCAGCGGAATGGCGCCGGCGACAGAAGCTTCGAAGTAGAGATCGACACCGTTGTCCGCGGCAGCGCGGTAGAGAGTGGCCCCATCCGCGGCCAGCAGTGCCTTGTTGGCGGTCACGACCGAAGAGCCCGCAGCCATCGCCTCGAGGATGAGAGTGCGCGCCGGCTCGATGCCGCCCATGACCTCGACGACGATGTCGCTGCCCCGGGCGACGAGCGCGGCGGCATCCGCGGTGATGAGGTCGGCCGGGATCCCCTCGCGCTGGCGTGAAGGGTCGCGCACGGCCACGCCCACGAGCTCGAGCGGAGCCCCGATACGCGCGGCGAGATCGTCGGAATGCTCACGGATCAGCCGGGCGACCTGGGATCCGACAGTGCCCCCACCCAGCAGGGCGACGGTGATCGGCGCGGACATCTGTGCTCCTCAGGGCTCGGCAAGAGGCCCTAGCCTCTCAGACCGCAGCCCCCGGATCGAGGGCGAGGAGGTCACTCTCGGTCTCCCGCCGCAGCACGACCGAGGCCACGCCATCGTGGACACCGACGACAGCGGGGCGCGGCAGGTAGTTGTACTGAGATGCCATCGAGCGGCAGTAGGCGCCCGTGGCAGCCACCGCGAGAAGGTCCCCCTCGCGCAGATCGGCGGGCAGCCACGCGTCGCGGACGATGACATCGCCGCTCTCGCAGTGCTTGCCCACGACCCGGCAGAGCACGGGCGTGGCCGTCGAGATCCGCGAGGCGAGGACCACGGTGTAGTCCGCGTCGTAGAGCGCGGTGCGGATGTTGTCACTCATCCCGCCGTCGACCGAGACATAGACGCGCTCGTGGCCGTGGTCGAGAGCGACAGGCTTGACGGTCCCGACCTCGTAGACCGTGACACCCGCCGGGCCCACGATGGCCCGACCCGGCTCGAAGGCGAGCCGCGGCACTGCCAGCCCGGCGCGCGTGCATGCAGTGTCGACAATCGACTCGATCGCCTTGGCCATGGCACCCACCTCGAGGGGGTCGTCATCCGAGACATACGCGATGCCCATGCCTCCCCCCAGGTTGAGCTCCGCGACATCGATGCCCTCGGCATGCAGCTCGCCCATGAGCCCCACGAGTCGCGCGGCGGCGATCTCGAAGCCCGCCGCGTCGAAGATCTGCGAGCCGATGTGGGAGTGGAGGCCACGGAAGTCGAGACCCGGGGTGGCACAGATGCGCTGGATCGCCTGCCACGCCGATCCTGACGCCAAAGACAGGCCGAACTTCTGGTCTTCGTGGGCCGTGGCGATGAATTCGTGGGTGTGGGCCTCGACGCCGACGGTGACGCGGACGAGCACGGCCGCCTGGACTCCCCTGTCGCGCGCAACTTCGGCGATCCGGTCGATCTCATCGAGCGAGTCGACGACGATACGGCCGACACCGGCCTCGAGGGCACGCCGGATCTCGGCCCGTGACTTGTTGTTGCCGTGCATCAGAAGTCGATCCCCCGGGACGCCCGCGGCCAGTGCCACGGCGAGCTCCCCGCCGCTGGCGACATCGATGCCCAGGCCCTCCTCCACGGCCCAGCGGGCGATCGCGGTGCTGAGGAATGCCTTGGCGGCGTAGTAGATGTCTGCTCGACTCGAGTCGTAGGCGGCCCGGAAGGCCGCGGCGCGACCCCGGAAGTCCGCCTCGTCGAGGAGGAAGAGCGGTGTCGCGAAGTCGCGGGCCGCGTCGCGCACATCCACTCCGCCGATGACAAGCGCCCCATCGGAATTGCGATGCGCGCCCTGCGGCCAGACAGCGAGGTCGAGTGCGGCGGGATCACCCGACGGCGCGGCAGGTGCCGAGGGCGAGGAGAGGACCTCTCCATGCCGTGGCCCTGCGGGATGCGCGCGCATGCGGCAAGGCTAGTCAGTTCGCGAGTCCTGACCGAGCAATGGCCGCCCTCGGGCGGTCAAGATCCTGGCGCCCGCGGGCGTGCGGGGTGACGCTGGAGGCACGGGGGAAGAGGAGGTTGGCGACATGACCACAACCGAGTCGAGGACCACGGCGGCGGTGACGTCCGCCGAGCCGGGTTCGACGCACCGTCCTTGGCAGGAGGGTCCGCTCCCCGAGATCATCGGCTACGTCGGTGCTGCGCTCGTCGCGAGTGCGGGGCTCAACTTCGTCTCCCAGTCCTGGGAGGACTGGAACACCACCGTGCGGCTCAGCGTCATCGGAGTCGCGGCGGCACTGCTCTGCTCCGCCGGCCTCATCATCATGGGATTCGCCGGATGGCGCAGCGGGCTGCAGTCGGAGCAACACGCCAACCGACGTCGCCTGGTCGCCGTGCTCTTCGCCCTGACGGCACCCCTCGTCGGGGCTTTCGCAGCCGTCATCCTTGATGCACAGGGGCGCTTCACGGAGGCCTCGCCGTGGATCATCCTGCCCGGGGTCGTCGCACTGGTGGCAGCTCTCGCAGGCGCATGGTGCGCCCCGGGGACGATGACGACCCTCGCCGTCGCAGGGATGGGCGCCTGGGTGGCTCTCGCCACGAGCATCGTCGTCGCCGAGAACCAGCCCGAGTGGTGGATCCCGATCCTCTCGACCGCCTTCGGCGCGCTCTGGCTCGCCGCGGCACCCCGCCTCCTCGCGAATCCGACGCTCTCGGAGTCGCTCGGCATGGCCTGGCTGCTCGTGACGCTCGGGCCAGCGGCAGTCACCGATCTCGCGGAGCCCGTGGTGATCACGGGTGATCAAGCCATCGCCGCATGGCTGAGTCGCGGGATCCTGGTCGTGCTCGCGGCCGTCGCGCTCACGCTCTTCGCACGGGGCGCCAGCGGAGCGTGGGCCGTGGGTGGAGTGATCGCGGCGGTGCTGGCCTCGATGGGCCTCGCGGGGCAGACACTGGGCTGGGTCGCCGCCCTTCTCGTCTCCGGCGTCGTGCTGCTCGCCCTCAGCGGGCTTCTGCTCGCCTTGCGGCGGCGGACCTCCCCCGCGGGAGCGGAGGAGGAGGTGACTACATCCGATCCGGTGCCGTGACACCGCACAGCGACAGTCCGTTGGCAAGGACCTGTCGCGTGGCCGCGCACAGCCAGAGGCGGGCGAGGTGGATTGGCTCCACCTCCTCGTCACCGCGTGGCAGGACGCGGCACACGTCGTAGAAGCGGTGGTACGCCGTTGCCAGCGACTCGAGATAGCGCGGCACGCGGTGGGGTTCACGGAGTTCAGCCGCCGAGGCAACCACGGCGGGGAACTCCGCCAGGGCACGGAGCAATTCGCCTTCGCGCTCGTGGACGAGCAGCGCAGGGTCGTAGCCCGTCGTCCGCCAGTCGATCCCCAGGTCCTCGGCGTTGCGCAGGACCGAACTCACGCGGGCATGTGCGTACTGCACGTAGAAGACGGGATTGTCATTGGTGCGCTGTACGAGCAGATCGAGGTCGAGGGTCATCGGAGACTCGACCGGATAGCGGATGAGGGAGTAACGCGCCGCATCGACGCCGACCTCCTCGATGAGCTCCTCGAGCGTGATGAGGGTGCCCGCGCGCTTGGAGAGCTTCACTTCCTCGCCATCGCGCATCATCTTGACGAGTTGGCCGATGAGCACCTCGACGCTCACGTCCATGTCGTCTCCGGCACATGCCGCGACCGCACGAAGCCGGTTGACGTAGCCGTGGTGGTCCGCTCCGAGCAGATAGATCGACGTGGTGAATCCGCGAGCACGCTTGTCGACGTAATAGGCGGTGTCGGAGGCGAAGTAGGTCATCTCGCCGTCCGCCTTGACGAGCACCCGGTCCTTGTCGTCGCCGAAGTCGGTGGTGCGCAGCCATGTCGCCCCATCGAGTTCGAAGACATGCCCCTGCTCGCGCAGGCGCGCCATGCCGCGCTCCACGGCGCCCGAGTCGTGCAGTGAGCGCTCGGAGTACCAGGTGTCGAAGTGGGTGCGGAAGAGCGCGAGCACGTGTTGCTGCTCCGCGAGCTGCAGCGCGTAGGCCGCCTCGCGGAATGCGACGAGTTGCTCGTCATCGGCCAGGGCGAGGTACTCGGGGTGCTCGGCGACGATGGCGGCGGCGAGGTCGACGATGTAGGCGCCGTGATAGCCGTCCTCCGGCACGGGCTGGCCGTGGGCGACGGCCATGACCGAGGCGCCGAAGCGATCCATCTGCACGCCCCGGTCGTTGATGTAGAACTCGGTCGACACCTCCGCGCCCGCTGCCGAGAGCACCCGCGCGAGGGCATCACCCACGGCGGCCCAGCGCGTGTGGCCAAGATGGATCGGGCCGGTCGGATTGGCGGAGATGAACTCGACGTTGAAGCGTCGTCCGGCGAGCAGGTCGCTGCCGCCGTAAGCGGGTCCGGCGTCGACGACCTGGCGCGCGAGGATCCCCTGAGCCTCCGCGCCGAGCCGGATGTTGATGAAGCCCGGTCCCGCAACCTCGGCCTCGGTCACGCCTTCCACGGCGAGGAGTCGCCCGGCGATGAGCTCGGCCACCTCCCGGGGGGGCCGGCCGGTCGCCTTGGCGAGCGTGAGGGCCACCGGGGTCGCATAGTCCCCGTGGTCGCGGTTCTTGGGGCGTTCGATGACCACGTCATCGGGTGCGGGACCGGCGAAGGCACCCTCCGCCTGAAGCGCCACGATGCAGGAACGCACCGCGGCGGACAGGTCCTCGGGGGTCATGACCGGAGCGTAATCGTCCATGGACCGGCCAGGCTGTGCGGACCACTCCCCTCCCAAGGAGGCCCCGTGCTACGGTCACGGTGGCTGTGCTGCACAAGAACCACCGTTCGAGGGCGGTCGGAGGCCGGGATTCCCGGTCAGCGATCACCCTGGCTCCCTGGGAACTCCCAAGGCCGGGACGTCGGCTCGCACCAC
>CAZLNF010000080.1:0-8135 GCA_964560885.1 uncultured Actinomyces sp.
CTGCTCTCGATCGTCATCGGCCGCATCTCGCCGGAGACGTGGAACATCTTCCTCTCCATTGACTTCCTCGCCGTCGTCTTCATTGGCGGCCTGGCGACCATCACCGGCTCGATCATGGGTGCGATCTTCGTCGTCATGCTGCCCAAGCTGGTCAACACCCTCACCGGCTTCATCCCTGGATTCGGCGGCATCGGCGAAGGTGGCCTGCTCAATGTCTTCGAGCTTCAGACCATCATCTTCGGCCTGCTGATCATCCTCTTCCTCATCCTCGAGCCACGTGGGCTCTACGGACTATGGCTGCGATTGCGCAACTACTTCAAGGCCTGGCCCTTCAGCTACTAGTCGCCGCCGCGGAGGCGTCCTCCTTGGCGTACTCCGCGAGGAGGGCGGTCTCCCCGGCCTTGCCGGGATACGCCATGCGCACGATCACCATGGCAATCAGGCCCGCTGCGATCGCTGCGGCGTATGCCCAGTTGGCTCCCGTGAGGAATGACTGCCGCGCAGCCTCGACGATCTGACTCGCATACTGCGGGTACTGCTCGCTCAGGGACTGTGCCGTGGTGAAGGACTTCTGCAGTGCAGCCTGGGTCTCGGACGTGACCTGCGAGGCCTCGGCGCTCTCGCCGATCTGCTTGGCCATGGCAGTGGCGTAGCCGGCGGTGAGCAGTGATCCCAGGATCGCCTGCATGATCGAACCGCCCAGGTCACGCTGCAGATCCGAGGTGGCCGAAGCCATGCCCACGCGGTCGACAGGTACGGAGCTGGTCAGCGCCCTTGAGGCAGGTGCGAGTGCGATGCCGACACCCGCGCCGACCAGCGCGTAGGCGATGCCCACCTCCCAGTACGGCGTGCCCTCTCCCCAGATCGCCAGCATGACGACGAATCCGACAACCACCAGGCCGGTGCCGATCAGGAGCGTGTCGCGAGAACCGAGCGCATTGATCATCCGGGCGGACAGGGGTGAGACGGCCATCATCATGAACGCCGCCGGCAAGACAGCAAGGCCTGCGGAAAGGGTCGAGTACGCGAGCACGTCCTGGAGGAACTGCTGCCCGATGAAGAGCGAGCCCATGAGCGACCCGAAGACGATCATGCCGCTGATGGCAGCGACCCAGAAGAGCCGACGAGCCGCATAGTTGAGGTCGTAGAGCGGATTGCGCGCACGGCGCTGCCGGATGATGAAGAGCACGCCGACGACAAGGGCGAGCACCATCAGGCCGAGCGCGGAGGCGAACTGCCCGGGAGCGGCGACGGTGCTCAGGCCGAGGACGAGGGCGGCGATCATGACGACCGAGAGGATGCCGCCGAGGTTGTCGACCGGATCGGTGGACTCATTGACGTGGGCCGGCACGAACTTCCACACGAGGACGAGGGCGATCACCGCGGGGGGCACGGCGATGAGGAAGACCGACCCCCACCAGAACCACTCGAGGAGCGCACCGGCGATAACGGGACCAAGCACCGCGCCCCCGCTCCCGATGCCTGACCACAGGGCGATTGCCTTGACCCTGGCCCGCGTCGGGCCCCACAGGGCCGTGATGAGTGCGAGCGTCGTCGGATAGGCCAGGCCCGCCGCCACGCCGGTGAAGATGCGCCCTCCGATGAGGATGATGTCGTTGGGCGCCCAGGCCGAGATCGCGCTGGCGGGCAGGGTGAGCACCATGCCGAGCATGAGCATGAGCTTGCGGCCGTAGCGATCGCCCAGGGCACCGAGGTAGAGCACGGACATCGCGAGACCGAGCGTGCATCCGATGGCGATGAGGTTGATCTCGGTCTGCCCGGCATCGAGCGCCCTGCCGATGTCCGGCAGCGCGACGTTGGCGACGCTGAGATTGAGGTTGGCCACGATGGCGGCGAGGATCAGCGCGGTGAGGACGATCCCCGCCCGAGCCGGCGCTTGAGTGGTGCCGGCGGCGGCATCGGTTGCCATGTTCCCTCCCTGGTCTGGTTCATCCTGCCAGACCAGGTGACTGCACAGACTAGGAAAGAATGTCCTTGCGATCGAAGCGCAGGAATGCGATGGCCGCGAGCACGGCGAAGGTCACGACGGCGTAGGACGCGCCTATCGCCATGTCGTCCCAGGCAATCTGCTGGCCGAGTGCATCCGCCCAGGAGCCGCCGTAGTCGGTGGGCAGGAGCCTCCTCAGGTCACCGAGGGCGTCGATGGCATCGATGATGTTGAGGACGATCACGATGACGACCGCGGCACCGACCGCTCCCAGGGGCACATCGGTCAACACGCTCATGAGGAAGGCGATCCCCGCGGGGATGAGCAATTGGATCGCGATGTAGATGGTCACGATGCCCAAGCGCTGCCACGAGGTCGCGACGTCGAAGGACCCGCCCAGGGGGCTGGTGAGCGGTGCCGACCCGAAGACCATGAGGGCGATGCCGAAGGACACGGCGATGAGGATCACCAAGGTGACGACCGTGAGGATCAAGCCGACGATCATCTTGGCGCGCAGGAATCGGCGCCGTGGCACCGGCGCTGCCAGCAGATACCGCATGGTCGACCAGGAAGCCTCGCTCGCCACCGTGTCGCCGAGGAACATCGCCGCGATGATCGTGAGCAGGAAGCCGGAGGCGAAGAGCAGCATCGTGAGCGTGAAGTTCCACGGTCCGGCTGTCGCCAGCCCGACGAGATCGAGATCTCCATCGCCGAATCCGCGGGACTCCGGTCCCAGCTTGACGGCCGCGACCACGATGAGCGGCAGAGCAAAGGCGAGGCCGAAGGCCACGAGGGTGCGCCGACGACGCAGTTGGCGCACGAGCTCGACGCGGACCGTGAGGGTCTTGCGCGCGGCGTAACTCGACGCGGACGGCTCTGCCGTCCCGCCCGGACTCGGCGTCTCCATGACGGTGCTCACTGATCCACCCGATGCCCTTCTCCTACGAGTTCGAGGAAGACATCCTCGAGACGCAGGCCGCTGCGGCCGGCGAGAAGCTCGTCGACGGTCCCGGAGTAGATGAGGTTGCCGTGGTTCATCACCACGACATGCGAGCAGGTCTGCTCCACCTCTCCCAGGAGGTGCGATGACACGATCACCGTCTTGCCCGAGGCGGCGTAATCGTGCATGACCTGGCGCATCTCGCGGATCTGCGGCGGATCGAGGCCATTCGTGGGCTCATCGAGCACCAGCAGGTCGGGCAGCCCGAGCATCGCCTGCGCGATACCAAGTCGCTGGCGCATGCCCTGGCTGTAGGTGCGCACCTTCCTGTCCACCGCGGTGCCGAGCCCGGCGATCTCGAGCACCTCCTCGAGATGCGGATCACCGCCCTCGCGCCCGCTCGCGCGCCAGAAGAGATCCAGGTTCTGTCGGCCCGTGAGGTGCGGGAGGAAGCCGGGACCTTCGATGAAGCTGCCCACCCGCGCGAGCACAGGCGCGCCGGGGCGCACGTGCTCGCCGAAGATCCAGGTGTCGCCGCTCGTGGGCCTGATGAGTCCCATCGCCATGCGCATGGTCGTCGTCTTGCCCGCGCCGTTGGGGCCGAGGAGTCCCAGCACGACGCCCGGCGGCACATCGAAGGTCACGCCGTCGACGGCGCGCAGGCCACCCTTGAATTCCTTGGCGAGGTCACGCGTCGCGAGCGGGATATCGGCAAGCTCGGGGCGGGCCTCCCCGGCGCGGTCGCGCGGCCGCAGCAGCGTGACGCCCAGCCAGATCAGCGCGGTGATGATGAGCGCACCCACCGGCCACACCCACGGCGGAGTGCCCACGGTGGAAGTGCTCCCCTGCACGGTGGGCAGGAGGATGGGACCGTCGGCGGCGACGGTGTAGACCGCGGGGCCCGGGGGCATGCGGTAGCCCTGATCGGTGGTCGCCACGACGAGGGCAAGGCGGTCGCCCGCGGCGACTTCGGTGACGATGCCGGGGAGCACGACGTCGACCGTGACGGGCTCGGGGCCGAGGTCGGGGATGCGGATCGGGGCTACCAGCCCCTGAGGCAGAGTCTGGCGGCCATTGGCGCCCACGATGCGCAGCGAGGCGAAGAGGACCGCCTCGTCGACGGGACGATCGCTGCTCACCGTCAATCGAGCGCGCGTGGCGCCGACGATGCGCATGGACTCGGGAAGCGCTTCGGTGAAGAACCCGGCTGTCTGTCCCGGCAGGGGCACGGAGAGGAAGTCGCCCGCGAGGCTCGCGAGTCCCCCGGCGCCCGGCAAGGACGTGATCGCTGCCGGAGCCCCGCCCGGAGGGGCGAGCACCTGCTGCGCCGGCGCAAGCACGGCCATCTCGGAGGTGCCGTCGCCGAAGATGCCGGGATACGCCGGCGATGAGAGCACCTCCACGGTGCCCGGGTCCCGGTCACTGAGGGCGGAGGCTTCGACGAGCGAAATCTCGAAGGCATCGCTCACCGCAGGTCCGCCGCGCAGGTGCTGGTCGAACCACGCGCTGCTCAACGCGCGCAGGCGGTCCGTCTCGGCGATGCCACCATCGTGGCCGCCCGCGTGCCACACCACCTTGACTGGTGCGTTGACGATCTGCTCGGCGTTGGCATTGGCCTGCGTGAGCGGGAAGAGCGAGTCGGCCTGCCCGGCACCGAGGAGCACGGGAGCGGTGATGCGGTCCGCGATGCTTCGCGGCGATGACTGCGCCATGAGTGCGGTGGCCTCGGGCGAGACGACTCCCCGAGTGACGGCCTCGACGTACGCCGCACACCACTCCGGTGTGAAGCGCCCGCACTCCGAGACCGGCTGACCGGGTTCGAGACCGAGCCCGGAGGAGAAGAAGAGAGAGGTCCACAGGCTCTTGAGCACTCCCGGCTGCGCTCCCTCCACCGCGGACTGGGCGAAGAGCGACGTCTCGAGGTCGTTCCACGTGATGTCAGCAGCAACGGCATCGACTCGGTCGTCGTAGCCGGCGAGCAGGAGTGCAAGCGCACCACCGTAGGAGCCTCCGCCGACGCCCACCACGGGATCACCCGGTGACTCCGTCGTGACACTGGCCAGGCTCGCGAGGTAGTCGATGAGTGCGGAGGCGTCGGCCACCTCGAAGTCGGGCGCGTTCATGGAGATGAGACCGGTGGACTCCCCGAAGCCCCGAGCGGTGTAGGACAGCACGACGAAGCCCGCCTCGGCCAGGAGTTGCGCCTCCTCGGCCGTGCCCTCCTTACTCCCTCCGAAGCCGTGGGCGAGCAGCACCGCGGGCGCGGGAGTAACCGCGGGGACGTACACATCCGCATCGAGTTGCACCGGGGTGGGATCGGTCGCCGAGGTGGGGCCACCCGCAAGCATCATCGCGACAGGCTCCACCTGTGCGAGTGCGGCCTGCGGCGCTATCAAAGACGCGATCGCCACCAGGGCAGCGGAAGTGCCCCCGAGGATGATGCGCATCACTCGACTATAGGTGTCTGCTCCACCAGGGGCACCCCTAGCGCCGGTCAAGCCTGACAAGGCTGGCTCGAACGCCCCGCGACGCTAGCGCAGGGTCACTGTGCGATAGACGTCGTCGATGGCGCCGACGAGATCGTCGAACCACCCAATCTCGAGCAGTCGAGCGCGCACGCGCTCATTGAGGCCCCCCTTGGTCTGGTGCTCTCGAGGCAGATCGGCGCGCTCCGCATCCGGGGTTGCCCAGCCGACGGCGGCCAGGCCGTCGAGCTCCGCGCGGACATAGCGCGATGCGGTCGACTCGTCGATGCCCTGCGCTGCGATCCAATCGATGAGCGAGTTCTGCATCTCGTAGTAGGTGGACATGAAGGCCGAGGCGCAGCTCAACGCGCGGATGAGCGACTCGTCGTCGAGGGTGATGATCTCGCCCAGGCCGTGCATCGCCGAAACCACCTCGGGCAGCGGTGGACTGATCACGAGTGGACCTCGACGCAGCGCAATCGCGGGCAGCGGGATGAGCTGGCACACGCGGGTCGCAGGCGACACGAGCGGTGCGATGCCGCTGGGCGGGGTGCCCGCGATGAGACTCGCGATCACCTGGTCACCCCGGAAGGTCAATCCGGCCAGCGCCTCATCGACCTGCTGCGGACGCATGCCGAGCACGACGATGTCGCTCGCGTCGATGACATCCTGATTGGAGTCGAGCCGCTCGCATTGCTCGAACTCGGCAGCGAGTCGCTCGGAGCGCTCCGCGGACCTCGGTGAGAGCAGGAGCGAGTCGGCGGAGTGCTCGCGCGCGGCCATCGCCCGCACCATCGCCTCCGAGATCGTGCCCACGCCCAGGAATCCAATGCTCGCCATGCGCGCATCATGGACCACTAGGCTCCCTTCGATCGAGAGGAGGGCAGCGTGACCGGATTCCTCGCTGACCTGACCGGGTCCTTCGCCACATCGGCGGCCCAGAACCCGACCGTCGCCGTCATGGAGGCGGCCTATGCCCATGCCGGACTCGATGTCCGCTACATCAACTGCGAGGTGCCGCCCGAGCGCCTCGAGGATGCGGTCCGTGGAGCCGTGGGCATGGGGTGGCTCGGCTTCAACTGCTCGATACCCCACAAGGTGGCGATCCTCGACTACCTCGATGCCATGGCCCCTTCCGCCGGGATCATCGGCGCGGTCAACTGCGTCATCAACCGCGATGGCCACCTCACCGGTGAGAACACCGATGGCCAGGGCTTCGTCCGATCCCTGCGCACCGTGATCGATCCTTCAGGGCGCGACATGGTCGTGCTGGGAGCCGGCGGTGCCGCGCGCGCGATCGCGGTGGAGTCCGCACTCGCGGGCGCGCGCTCCATCACGATCGTCAACCGCACCCGCGACCGCGGCGAGGAGCTCGCCGCGCTGGTGAGCGACCGCACACCTGCCGAGGCTCACTTCGTGGCATGGGAGGGCCCCTACGCCGTCCCCGACGGTGTCGACATCCTCGTCAACGCGACCTCCATCGGCTTCTTCCCCAGCACCGACACTCCGGACGTCGTGGACGCGAGCATTCGCCCGGGCATGGTGGTCGCGGACGTCGTCGCCAACCCGCCCGACACGGTCTTCCTGCAGCGTGCGGCCGCTCGCGGGGCCACGACACTCCAGGGGCTCGGCATGCTGGTCAACCAGGCGCTCACCAACGCACGCCTGTGGACCGGGCGCGACCTGGATGCCGACGTCATGCGACGTGCCTTGGAGGAGAGCCTGTCGGAGTGACGTCCGAATAGGCCGCCTCCGGCCTTCGCGCGTGGCTAGAGTCCGCGCATGGGCATCCTCATCCCCTTCATCACCCTGGTCATCTCGTGGGCCCTCACCCTGCTCGATGTTGCCGCTCCCGGCGGCACCCCCGACGAATCGACCATGGCATCCGCCATGCGCTGGCTGCTCTTCATTCCCGGTGGATTCATGTTCCTGGCCAGCGGAGTGATGCATACGGTCTTCGCCAAGAGCACCGCCAAGAGCATCGGCTGGCAGACGAATGGGTTCCAATACGAAATCGGCTTCGTCTCCCTCGGTCTGGGCCTCGCGGGCATCATCGCCGCAAACAGCTCTGAGGCCGCCTGGCTGCCGATCGCCGTCGCACAGTCCGTCTTCCTCGTCCTCGCCGGAGCCAATCACGTGCGCGAGATGGTGAAGGTCAAGAACTTCGCGCCGGGCAACACACTCATCCTGCTCTACGACTTTGGGTTGCCCATCTCCTACCTCATCGCGCTCCTGTCGATCAACGGTTCATGAGCGCGGCGGGGGAGCCCGAGCCGGAGCGCGGCGGCGCGCACACCTACCTCGGTCCCGTCCACTGGGAGTACTCGCCAGAGATCGACGGCGACCCGGATCCCGGCGAGGTCGTGTGGACCTGGGTTGCCTACGAAGAGGACTCACGTGTCGGCAAGGACCGGCCCGTGGCCATCGTCGGACGCGCCGAGGATCACCGACTCGTGGCACTGCAACTGTCCAGTCGCGATCACAGCGGGGAAGCCGACTGGCTTGCCATCGGAACCGGCCCGTGGGATCACGAGGGGCGACGTAGCTGGCTGCGCCGCGACAGGCTGCTTGCCGTGCCTGCCGAGGCGGTACGCCGCGAGGGGGCGGTGCTCCCTCGGGCGACGTACGACTCCGTGATCGCCGCCGTGGCGACCCGCTCCCGTGAAGACCCTTCCGCGCAGCGCTGGACCCTGCGTGAGGGATTCCGACGCATCCTCGGTCGCCCCCTGCCCTGAATGGCAGACTGGCGCCATGGCCGACGAGAAGGACACCCCCGAGACGG
>CAZLNF010000081.1:0-7873 GCA_964560885.1 uncultured Actinomyces sp.
TGCCTGTGGTGCGCACCCTCGCCGAGGAGCGGCCCGACTCTAGCCGAGACCCCGCGGCTCAGGGAGCGGGGGGTGGGGATCGGCGGCAGGCCCCGGCGGACTCAACCGGGTCGGACCCACCGCAGTCGGACCCAGGTCAGTGGGATACCGGCATGCGCTCGGGCGTCTCGAACATGCGGGTGACCGAGCCATCCGTGAAGACCTCGTAGATCGCCTGGGCCAGCAAGGGGGCGATCGACAGGATCGTGAGCTTCTCGAACTGACGGTCCTCAGGGATGGGGAGGGTGTTGGTGACGACGACCTCGCTGATGCGCGACTCCTGGAGTCGCTGCGCCGCGGGCTCGCTGAGGATGCCGTGTGTGGCGGCGACGATGACCTCGGCAGCGCCATTCTCAAAGAGCGTGTCGGCCGCCTTCACGATGGTGCCACCGGTGTCGATCATGTCGTCAACGACGATGCAGATGCGGTCGCGTACGTCGCCCACCACCTCGAAGACGCGCACCTCGTTGGGCGTATCAGGATCGCGTCGCTTGTGAATGATCGCGAGGGGAGCGCCCAGGATGTCCGTCCACTTCTCCGCCACGCGGACGCGACCGGCGTCGGGTGACACGACCGTGATGCGATCGAGGTCGACACGAGCGGAGATGTGGTCGGCGAGCAGCGGCAGTGCGAAGAGGTGGTCGACGGGGCCGTCGAAGAAGCCCTGGATCTGCGATGTGTGGAGGTCGACGGTGATGAGTCGGTCCGCTCCCGCGGCCTTGAAGAGATCCGCCATGAGTCGCGCCGAGATGGGCTCCCTGCCCCGGTGCTTCTTGTCCTGGCGGGCGTAGCCGTAGAAGGGCGCGATGACCGTGATGCGCTTGGCCGAGGCGCGCTTGAGCGCATCGACCATGATCATCTGCTCCATGATCCAGGTGTTGATCGGAGTCGTGTGGCTTTGCATGACGAAGGCATCACACCCGCGCACCGACTCCTTGAAGCGCACGAAGATCTCGCCGTTGGCGAATTCGTAGGCGTCGACCGGGCACAGGTCCGTGCCCAGATGGGAGGCCACCTCCTCGCCCAGGTCGGGATGTGCCCGCCCGGTGAGGAGCACGAGTCGCTTGCTGGGTGGGATGGTCAACTCGCTCACGATGACTCCTCGCTTGTCTGGGGCTGATCGTGGTCTTCGCCGGCGGCGCGCGCCGATTCGGTGCCCGGGCGTTTGCGCTGAACCCATTCGGGGATGTTGCGCTGTCGAGCTCGGCCGACGGCCATCGCTCCCGCGGGGACGTCATCGGTGATGACCGATCCCGCTGCGGTGTAGGCACCGTCGCCCACCGTCACCGGAGCGACGAGCATCGTGTCGCTGCCGATGCGGACATGACGGCCGATCACCGTGCGGTGCTTCGCCTGCCCGTCGTAGTTGACGAAGATCGTCGCCGCGCCGATGTTCGTCCCCTCCCCCACCTCCGCATCGCCGACGTAGGACAGGTGCGGGACCTTGGCACCTGTGCCGAGGGTGGCGTTCTTCATCTCCACGAAGGCTCCCGCGCGAGCACGAGGGCCGAGTCGAGCACCGGGCCGCAGGTAGGTGAAGGGGCCCACGCTGGCGCCCGCTTCGATCACGGCGAGCTCAGCCCAGGCGTGGATGACCGTGGCACCCTCACCCACCTCGCATGCGGTGAGGGTCGTGCCCGGTCCGATGCGAGCCCCGGCCGAGATTGATGTCGGTCCGAGCAGTGACGTCTGCGGCAGGATCATCACGTCGGGCGCGAGGTCGACATCGACGTCGATCCAGGTCGACGTGGGATCGAGCATCGAGACACCGGCGCGCATCCAACGATCGTTGATGCGGTCGCGCATCAACGCCGACGCTTCAGCCAGCTGGACGCGGTCATTGACGCCGAGTATCTCCTGGGCATCATCGACGACGAGACCCGCGACGCTCAGACCGTCCTCTCGGAGAAGCCCCACCGCATCCGTGAGGTACTCCTCGCCCTGGTCATTGGCCGTGGTCAGCCGCTCGAGCACGGGGGCCAGGCGCTCGGGGTCGAAGGCGTACATGCCCGCGTTGATCTCACTGATGGCGAGGACATCGTCCGTGGCGTCTCGATGCTCCACGATCGCCTCCACCGAGCCATCGCGCGCTCTCACGACGCGCCCGTATCCGGTGGGGTCGTCCAGCACTGCGGTGAGCATCGTGGCCGCCGATGTGGCTCCTACCTGAGCATCGACCAGTCCGCGGACTGTCGCTCCGGTGAGCAGCGGCGTATCGCCACTGAGCACGACGATGGGTGCCGGAGTGAGGGCATGCGCCGAGGCAAGCGCCGCGAGTGCAATGCGTACGGCGTGGCCCGTGCCGCGCTGCTCCTCTTGCACAACGGTGTCGACCCAGGGGGCGATCTCCTCCAGGTGCTCGAGGACCTGATCGCGCCCGTGGCCGATCACGACGACGACATGCGAGGGGTCGACGGCCGACGCCGCTTCGAGGACATGTCCGATGAGCGTCCGGCCGGCAATGCCATGAAGGACCTTGGGTGTGGCCGAGCGCATGCGAGTGCCCTCGCCCGCAGCGAGGATGATGACGACGGGCCCCTGCGACGTCACCGCTCACGGACCTCCACGAGAAGGGTCGCCCCGACGGGCAGCCGACTTCGGCACCCTACCCCCCGAGAGGGAGCTCCCGGCGAGGGAGTCGAACCCCCATTCAGAGATCCAAAGTCTCTTGTCCTGCCATTAGACGAGCCGGGATGGGCCCCCTGGCGGGGTCCGGCGAGAAGTGTCCCAGGGAGGTGTCCCGGCAATACCCCTGGACAGGTTACGCAACCGTAGGTTACGGTTGCGTAGGTTTTATCGGGACACGGAATCAGGGGTAGACATGACGGCGATCGTCGACGAGCAGATCACGGGGCGACCGGTCACGGAGCCCATGGCGACAGGCATGCGCACCACGATCGGTGTCTTCGTCGCCGTGCCCCTCCTCGCCGTGGTCCTCGCCATCCCGGTCGCGTGGGGCGGTTGGCTCGGCTGGACCGATCTCGTGCTCGCCTTCGTCTTCTACGTCATCGCCGCCGGGGGCATCACCGTGGGATTCCACCGCCACTTCACCCACGGCTCCTTCAAGGCGCCGAAGTGGGTATCCGTGGCCCTCGCCGTGGCGGGGTCGACGGCCGTCGAAGGGTCCCTCGGCCAGTGGGTCGCCGACCACCGTCGGCACCATGCACGTAGCGACGAAGAGGGTGATCCGCACAGCCCGTGGCGCTACGGCACATCGCACCGCGCGGTCGCCAAGGGCCTGGTCTACGCCCATGTGGGCTGGCTCTTTGACGGACAGCAGACATCGATCGAGCGCTACGCACCGGATATCCGAGCAGACGCCGCCCTGCAGCGCGTATCGCGCTACTTCCCCCTGATCGTCCTGTCGACGATCCTGCTTCCGGCCATCCTCGGCGGCCTCCTCACCTGGTCCTGGCAGGGCGCGCTCACCGCGCTCTTCTGGGCCGGGCTCGTGCGCATCGCCCTCGTGCACCACGTGACGTGGTCCATCAACTCCATTTGCCATGTATTCGGACAGAGGCCTTTCCGCACCCGCGACATGTCGACCAACAACCGGTGGCTGGCACTGCCCTCGCTGGGTGAGTCCTGGCATAACCTGCATCACGCTGAGCCCACCGCGGCGCGCCACGGCGTGCTGCGCGGCCAGGTCGACATCAGTGCCGGGGTCATTCGCGCCATGGAGCGGATGCGCTTGGCTCGCGACGTCCGATGGCCTAACCCGGCCCGTCTGGCGGCCAAGCTCAAGGATCCCGCCCTGCAGCGACGCATCCGAGGCTGGTCCCCCGCGGACGAGCCTGGCGCGTCAGCCACCACCTGAGCCCGGACGAGGGACGATTAGCCATGCGCATGTCTGGCCGCGAACGACGCGAGCAACTCATCGAGGTCGGTCGCACCCTCTTCGCCGACAAGGGCTTCGAGGCAGTGACGGTCGAGGAGATCGCCTCCACCGCAGGGGTCTCGAAGCCCGTCGTCTACGAGCACTTCGGCGGCAAGGAGGGCCTCTACGCCGTCGTCGTGGATCGCGAGATGAATCACCTGCTGTCGATGATCAGCGGCGCGCTCGAGGGGACCCACCCGAGACTCCTCCTCGAGCAAGCCGGCATGGCGCTCTTCGACTACATCGATGCGCAGCCCGACGGATTCCGCATCCTCGTGCGGGACTCCCCCGTATCCCAGCAGACGGGATCCTTCGCGAGCCTGATCGTCGACGTCGCCGGGCAGGTCGAACACCTCCTAGCCGACCAACTCAAGGCGCACGGATTCCCCACGCGGCTCGCGCCGATGTACTCGCAGATGCTCGTGGGCATGACCGCACTCACCGGACAGTGGTGGCTGGACGTGCGCAAGCCTCGCAAGGAGGAGGTCGTCGCCCACGTCGTCAACCTCGCGTGGAACGGCCTGGCAAACCTCGAGGCAAAGCCCCCTTCACCGCGCCGCTGATCCTCCCGCTGCCACTCCTCTTCCCGACGCCGCTGGCGTCAGGGAGCCACGCGAGCCCCGGGCACCGGGCCCACCGCGTGCCGCACGCCGCGGACCAAGCCGGTCCCCGCCATCTCCGCGGCAAGGGCGATCGCCGCATCCCGTCCCTCGGCGAGGAAGACGCAGGTGGGTCCGCTTCCGGACACCAGCGCGGCCAGGGCGCCGTAGTCCAGGCCCGCATCAAGCACTCCTCGCAGCGACGGCCGCAGGGCCAGTGCCGCCGGCTGGAGATCGTTGACCAGATGACCGGCGATAGCACGCGGATCACCCCGGCGTAGAGCACTGAGAAGCGGGGCGTCCACGTCATCGTCGCCCGCGGGCGCGAGGAGACCCTCGGCCATGAGCCTGTCCCACTCTGCATAGACCCGGGGGGTCGACAATTCCGCGTCGCTCAGGGCGACCACCCAGTGCAACTCGGCATCGGTGAGCACCGGGGTGAGCACTTCACCACGACCCGTGCCTCGAGCCGTGCCCCCCATGAGCGAGAACGGAACGTCGGATCCGAGCCCGGCCGCGATCTCGGCCAGTGTCGCGTCGGTGACGTCCAGCGCCCACAGTCGTCGCAGTCCGACGAGTGTGGCCGCAGCGTCCGCGCTGCCACCCGCCATGCCCGCGGCGACCGGGATGGCCTTGGTGATGTCGATGGCGACGTCCGTCGCGGGGCGCCCCACATGACGAGCGAGCGCGGCCGCCGCCTTCGCCGCGATATTGCCGTCGCCAACGGGGACAGACTCCACTCGATCGCCCGTCGTCGTGATGACGCATCCGGTCCCGGGCGCACCTTCGCGGACGGTGACCTCGTCCACCAGGGAGACGGCGTGGAAGACGGTCGTGATCTCGTGGTAGCCATCGGATCGCACTCCGCGCACGCGCAGGCTGAGGTTGACCTTGGCGGGGGCGACCACGCGGACCTGCGTCACGGCTCGACAGTAGCGGGTGCGGGCGGGCCTCAGATCAACGTGCGAGCACTCGCGATGCGCGCGAACGCAGTCACGTCGAGGCTCTCGCCACGCGCTCCCGGGTCGACTCCGGCGGCGATGAGGACGCGCTCGGCGTCGGCCGCCGAGCCTGCCCACCCGGCGAGGGCTGCCCTCAGGGTCTTGCGACGTTGGGCGAACGCCGCATCGATCACCGCGAAGACCTCTGCCCGCGATGCGGTCGAGGACGGAGGGTCATGCCGAGTGAAGGCAACCAGGCCGGACTCCACGCGAGGGACAGGCCAGAAGACGCTCGCCGGGACCGATCCGGCGCGCTCCGCCCGAGCGAACCACGCGAGCTTCACCGACGGCACGCCGTAGGTCCGACTGCCCGGCGCGGCGACGAGACGGTCCGCGACCTCCGCCTGCACCATGACGAGTCCCGTTCCCAGCGACGGGAAGGTCTCGAGCAGGTGCAAGACGACAGGGACCGAGACGTTGTAGGGGAGATTCGCCACGAGCGCATCGGGTGACCGCGGGAGGTCGTGGATGCGCAGTGCATCCGCCGCCAAGACGGTGAGCCGGTCGATGCTCTCCGGCTGCAGGCGCGCCACAGTGTCGGGGAGGGCCTCGGCCAGGACCGGGTCGATCTCAACGGCGACGACGTGCGTGCCCGCGGCCAGGAGGCCGAGGGTGAGGCTGCCTACGCCTGGGCCCACCTCGAGCACCACGTCACTGGGCTGAAGGCCCGCGAGGCGCACGATGCGGCGCACGGTATTGGCGTCGACCACGAAGTTTTGTCCCCACTGCTTGGTGGGTCGAATTCCCCATCGGTCGGCGATGCTCCGCACCTCGCCCGCGCCGAGGAGGCGGTCATCCACGGCGCGCTACCACTCGCCGAAGGCGCGCATGGCGTTGTCCCAGAGGTCACCACACACCTGCTCGAGAGGCTCCCCGCGCACCTCGGCCATGGCGCGCACGGTGAGCGGTACGAGATAGGAGGCGTTGACTCCCCCACGATGTGGCACGGGAGTGAGGTAGGGAGCATCGGTCTCGACGAGCATCCGGTCGCGCGGGAGCACCCGCAGCGCCTCGCGTAGGTCATCGGCGTTCTTATAGGTCACGACACCGGCAAACGAGCAGTACCAGCCGTGGTCCGCGCAGTAACGGGCCATGTCGGCATCACCGGAGAAGCAGTGGAAGACCACCCGATCGGGCGCGCCTTCCTCGTCGAGAATGCTCAGGATGTCAGCGTGTGCCTCGCGGTCATGGATGACGAGCGTGCGATCGAGTCGCTTGGCCATATCGATATGACGACGGAAGGACTCGTGCTGCAGCGCCTGATCCGCAGCATCCCGCGTGCGGTAGTAGTCGAGACCGGTCTCGCCCACAGCGCGGACCACGGGATCGCCCGCGAGGTCCTCAATGCGCGCCAGGGCACGGTCGAGCCCTTCTCGACCTTCGCGCGCGACGATGCGCGGCACGTCGTTGGGGTGCAGGGCCACCGCTGCCACGACCTCCGGGGTCACACGCGCCGTCTCGACCGCCCATGCGGATGACGCAACATCGCAGCCCACCTGCACGATGCGCGTGACGCCAGCCTCGCGGGCCATAGCCAGGGCGAGCTCGGGGGCGGGGGACTCACCAAGCTCGCGGTCGACGACGTCGAGGTGGCAGTGGGTGTCCACGACGGACCGGGGAAGTGGCTCGGTGGGTGCGGGCCGATCCCTCACGCGGGCTCCTCCTCCAGGCGCGGGAAGAGCACGGCGCCCTTGGAGACCGCCGCACCCGCGGGGAGCTGGCCCCACTCGGCGATCCGGTCGACGCGCTGCTCGGCGAGGGGGCCCAGGGTGGTGTCGGCTCCGATCTGCTCCCAGAGCAGGCCCATGGCCTTGGGCATCACCGGGTTGTAGAGCGTCGCGATGGCGCGCAGCGACTCGCACACGGTGTAGAGGATGGTGTCGAGACGCTCAGCAAGGGCATCGTCCTTGGCGACGACCCAGGGCGCCTGCTCGGTGACATAGAGATTGACGGCGTCGATGAAGCGGCGCACCGCGGAGATGCCCGAGGCGAAGTCCAGCGCGCACATCGCCGCATCTGCCTCGGCCGTGACCTGCGTGAGCAGTTCCCGAAGGTGCTCCTCCGCGGCCGTCGCCTCACCCGATGCCGGCAGGGTGCCTCCGCGGTACCGCTGCACCATGGCCGTCGCGCGCGAGGCCAGGTTGCCCAGGCCATTGGCGAGCTCAGCGGTGTAGCGGGCTGACATGTCCTCCCAGGAGAAGGAGCCGTCCTGACCGAATTGGATGGCACGCATGAAGTAGTAGCGGAAGGCATCGGAGCCGAAGTGCCCGACGATCTGCTCCGGAGCGATGCCCGTGAGGCGCGTCTTGCTCATCTTCTCCCCGCCGACGAGGAGCCAGCCGTGCGCGAAGACCTTG
>CAZLNF010000082.1:0-7694 GCA_964560885.1 uncultured Actinomyces sp.
GCTACTCGGACCGACGGGATGGCGACACGCCCAGGAATCTCCCTGGCCCCACGGGTCACGCCCGGAACACTGTCCCCTATGGCCTCCACCCTCCCCACGACGCGCGCGTCCCGGGGGACCGGGGAGGCCTCGGGGGAGCCGCCGGTCCGGCGTTCGCTGATCCATCACCCCATGGGGCTCTACTACCTCCTGCTGGGCGCCACCGTGGCCCTGCTCGGCCTGGGCCTGCTCATGGTGCTGAGCGCCTCCTCGGTGCTGTCGATCAAGCTGCACGGATCGGCGTACACCCTCGCGCAGCGGCAGTTGCTCTTCGCTGCGATCGGCGTCGTGCTCATGATCATCGGCACGCGGCTGTCGGTCAACGTGTGGCGGCGCCTCGCGTGGCCCGCGCTCATCGTCGCGTTCATGCTGCTCGTCGCGGTGCTCATCGTCGGCGTCGAGGTCTCGGGCCAGAAGAACTGGATCGACATCATCGGTCCCTTCCGCCTGCAGCCCTCGGAGTTCGCCAAGATCGCGCTCATCCTGTGGAGTGCCGACATCCTCGCGCGCAAGGAACCGATGCTGGACCGCTGGTCGCATCTGCTCGTGCCCGTGCTGCCGGTCACCGGCATGATCCTCGTGCTCGTGCTCCTCGAGGGCGATGTCGGCAACACCCTCATCCTCGGTGTCATCGCCTGCGGCGTGCTCTTCGCCGCCGGTGCACCGCTGCGCCTCTTCGTCGCCCTAGGTGCGGTGGGGCTCGCGGGCATCGCCCTGCTCACCATGGCCGCGCCCTATCGGATGAGCCGCTTCACCTCCTGGCTCGATCCGTCGGCGGATCGGCTGGGCGAGGGCTGGCAGGTCACCCAGGGCCAGTTCGCCCTCGGCACCGGTGGGTGGTGGGGCCTCGGCCTCGGCGCGAGCCGGGAGAAGTGGGGATCCCTGCCCGAGGCGCACACCGACTTCATCTTCCCCGTCGTCGGTGAGGAGCTCGGGCTCATCGGCACCCTCACCGTCCTCGCGCTCTTTGCGGTCATCGCCTTCGTCGCCTTCCGACTGGTGCACTCCGCCGACGATGCCTTCGTGCGCCTTGCCTCCGCCGGCGTCGGCACCTGGATCGTCTTCCAGGCCGTCGTCAACATCGGCGCGGTGCTCTCACTGCTGCCCATCACCGGTGTGCCCCTGCCGCTCGTGTCCTACGGCGGCTCCTCGCTCGTGCCCCTCCTCATCTCGCTCGGCATGCTCATGTCCTTCGCGCGCCGGGCGGGTGCGACGGCCGGTGGTGCACCGGTGAAGCCCGTCTCCCTCACTGTCATCGACGGGGGACCCGACGCGGCTCCGCGATCGAAGAAGCCCGCTCAGCGGAAGCAGACCAGCCCGACAGGGGCGGCTGGGCCGACCCGTCGGGCACGACAACGGTGAAGGTGCTGCTCGCCGCCGGAGGCACGGCGGGACACATCGAGCCCGCGCTCACCCTTGCCGACGCCCTCGTCGCGCAGGATCCCGCGACGGAGGTCGTCTTCGTCGGCCGCTCGGTCGGCCTCGAGGCCCGGCTCGTGCCCGAGCGTGGTCGGCGACTGCGCACGCTGCCCGCCGTGCCCATGCCGCGCAAGCCCTCCAAGGACCTGCTCCTCATCGCCCCGCGCATGGCCGGCTCCGTGCGTCAGATGCGCCGCATCCTCGCGGAGGAGAAGCCCGATGTCGTCGTGGGCTTCGGTGGATATGTCGCCGCCCCGGCCTACCTCGCCGCGCGCTCCGCGGGAGTGCCGATCGTCATCCATGAGGCCAACGCGCGTGCCGGCATGGCCAACAAGCTCGGCGCTCGCTTCACACCGTGGGTCGCCGAGGCCGTCTCCGGCTCTATCCCCGGCGCGACGTACATGGGCATGCCCATGCGCACGTCGATCGTCGCGCTCGACCGCGCAGGGCAGCGGGCTGCCGCACGCGCGCACTTCGGGCTCGACCCGGATCGGGTCACCCTGCTCGTCTTCGGTGGCTCGCTCGGCGCGAAGCGGCTGAACGAAGTGGTGACCGGCGCCGCTGCCGACCTACGCGCCGCTGGGGTGCAGGTGCTGCATGCCGTGGGGGAGAGCGCAGCGGGTGTGGTCCCTGTGGGCGACGATGGGGTCGCATATGTGACGCTGCCCTACATCGACCGCATGGACCTCGCCTACGCCGCAGCCGACCTCGCCATCACCCGGGCCGGCGCGATGACGTGCGCCGAGCTGGCCGCTGTGGGCCTGCCCGCCGTCTACGTGCCCCTCCCCATCGGCAACGGCGAGCAGAGGCTCAACGCGCAGCCGGTCGTCACCGCGGGTGGCGGACTGCTCATCGAGGACGCCGACTTCACCCCCGGTGCGCTGCGCGCCCAGGTGCTGCCGCTGATCGCTGACCCCCAGCGCCTCGCGGAGATGGGCAGGGCGGCATCGGCACACGGAGTGCGTGACGGTGCCGAGCGCCTCGCCGACATGGTGCGCACCGCGGGTGGCGCGTGATGGGCCCCTCACTCGATGGCGTCACGCGCGTCCATCTCATCGGCATCGGCGGCGCGGGCATGTCGGCGCTGGCGCGCCTCATGCTGGCCCAGGGTGTGCCCGTCTCCGGTAGTGATGCCAAAGAGTCACGGCGGCTCTCGGCACTGCGTGCGCTCGGGGCCCAGGTGCATGTCGGCCACGGGATCGAGTGCCTCGACGGCGAGCCGCCCGCATCGGTGGTGGTGGCATCCACCGCGATCCCGCCGACCAATCCCGAGGTCGTCGAGGCGCGCCGCCGCGGACTGCCGGTGTGGACCCGCGCGGAGGCACTCAACGCGGTGATGGTCGGCCGCCAGCCCATCGCCATTGCCGGCACGCACGGCAAGACCACGACGACCTCGATGGTCACGGTGGCGCTCCAGGCCTGCGGCGAGGACCCGTCCTTTGCCATCGGCAGCGAGCTCCAGTCCTCGGGCACCAATGCGCACTGGGGCACGGGCCCGCACTTCGTCGTCGAGGCCGATGAGTCCGACGGATCCTTCCTCGCCATCACGCCCCGGGTCGCGGTCGTCACCAATGTCGAGGCGGACCACCTCGACCACTGGGCCGATCTCGCGACCATCGAAGACGCCTTCGTCCGCTTTTGTGCGGCGACGAAGGAGACGGGTGGCGTCGCCATCCTGTGCGCCGACGATCCGGGTGCGCGGCGCGTCGCCGAGCGCGCTCGCGCCGAGGGAGTGCGCGTCGTGACCTACGGCCAGGCGGGGGATGCGGATGTGCGCATCGTCGATCCGGTCGCGAGCGAGCGCGGGTGGTCCTTCAGCATGGTGGACCACGGCGTGCGGCGCGGCACGGTGACACTGCAGGTGCCGGGCCTGCACAACGCCCTCAATGCGGCCGCCGCATGGGCGGTCACCTCGGTGCTCGGCGCTCCCGTGGCCGAGGCTGCGGAGGGACTCGAGGCCTTCAGTGGCACCCAGCGTCGCTTCGAGTTGCGCGGGCAGGTCGACGGCATACGCGTCTACGACGACTACGCACACCACCCCACCGAGGTCGAGGCCACGCTGCGCGCGGCGCGCGAGGTGGCGGGTGACGGGCGCGTCGTGGTGGCCTTCCAGAGCCATCGATACACCCGCACCGCGGTCTTCGCCCGCGAATTCGGCGAGGCCCTCGGCCTGGCCGACGAGGTTGTCGTCCTGGAGGTCTACAGCGCGGGCGAGCAGCCCATCGCGGGTGCGAGTGGCGAGGTCATTGCCGCGGCCGTGCCCCTGCCCTCGGAGCGAGTGCACTACGAGCCGTCGTGGGCACACGTGCCGGAGGCCGTCGTGGCGCGCGTGCGACCCGGCGATGTCGTCATGACGATGGGAGCGGGTGACGTCGGGATGCTGGCACCCCGGATCGTGGACCTCCTGCGGGAGCGCCCGTGAGGCGCTGGCTCATCGCGCTGCTCGTGATCGTGCCGATCGCGGCGGCTCTCGGCTGGTTGGCGTGGTTCTCACCGTGGCTTGCCGTGAGTCAGGTCCAGGTCACCGTGAGCGCAGCACCGGCAGTCGCGGGTCCCCTCACTCCCGACGAGGTCCAAGCGGTCGCCGAGGTGCAGATGGGCACGCCGCTGCTGCGTGTCGACACCGGCGCCATCGAGGAGCGCATCGCGGCCCTGCCTGCGGTGGAGTCGGTCACAGTGAGCAGGTCCTGGCCCGACGCGATCGTGGTCGACGTGGTGCGCCGCACGCCGGTCGCGCTTGTTGCGAGCGGTAGCGCATATGACGTTGTGGATGCCTCAGGTGCGGTAATCCGCAGTGTTCCCTCGGTCGAGAAAGGCCTACCTGTCGTGACTGCGACCGGCGACGGCGTAGGTGCAGCCGTCGCTGTCGCACGCGAGTTGCCTGAGGAGATCCGCAGCAAGGTGGTGAGCATCGAGGCATCGACGCGCAATAACGTGACCCTCATCCTGCGGAACCGCTCCGAGGTGATGTGGGGATCGGCGGACGAGGGAGCATTCAAGGCCGAAGTCCTGCTCACCCTCTTCCAGGTGGATGCGAAGTACTACGACGTCTCGGCCCCCGGCGTGCCAGCCACGTCGGACACACCGCGTCCCTAAAGCCGCGCGCGCGCGGCCCTCACCGGCGTAGGGTCCGTGGGGGGTTGATCAGGGAGGCAAGATGGCTCGGGAAAGCACTCTCAGACGCGGATCCGGCCTCATTGCAGCGGCCGCCATTTCTGCCACTGCGCTGGTCGCCGGCCTGATGGTGAGTGGCCCGGTGAGCGCGCTCGGTATGGGCGCGCCCGCCGCCACGGCAGCCGAGACTCCCAAGGAGTTGCCCAAGCCTCCGGAGTACTGGAGCGTCAACGGCGAGTTGCACCTCAAGGTCGTCGCCAAGAAGGTCAAGGGCACGATCGGTGACGAGACCTTCACCGACCTGCTCACCTATGACACGTCGATCGTCGATGGCAAGGGCCGCTTCGTGCCCGGCACGACGTCGCCGTACATCGGGCCTACGTGGCATGTGAATCGGGGCGACAAGATCACGATCGAGTACGTCAACAACCTCCCGACGTACACCTTCATGCCCGTGCAGAAGCCCGGTGCGGAGCGCGTGCCGTCCTTCCAGGTGCCTCAGCCACTCAGCCTGCACTTCCACGGTCTCATGGCATGGCCGGGAGGCAACGCCGACAACGTCATGCTGTCAATCCCGCCGAAGCGCAGCAATCACTACGAGGTCACCATCGCCGAAGGCCAGGACGAGGGGCTCTACTGGTACCACCCGCACATTCACGGCTTGGCGGATGCCCAGGTCTACAACGGGCTCGCGGGCTTCCTCGTCATCGGGCGCAGTGACGGCAACTACGCGAACTTCGATGACCTCGTCATGCGCGAGATGGCCCTGCGCTACAACGTGGAGTTCCCCAATCCCTACAACGGCGAGCTCCTCGACGCCAACGCGGTCGAGACGACCGGGACGGCCCTGCCTCCCCGCGGTCAGATGATCTACACCGTCAACGGTGCGCTCGACCCGCAGGTGCGACTCAATGCGGCAGACCCTGAGCGGGGGCTTCCCGCCGAGAGCCAGATCTGGTCGATGGCCAATATCACCGGTAGCGCGACGTACATCGTCGCCGTAGACGAGGTTGATGCGGCCGATGCGCAGGATCCCGATGTCGTCGGCACGCCACGCGATCTGGTCCTGGTCTCCATCGACGGGCAGTACATGCCCGCCCCCATCGTCAAGACGGGGGAGGAGGCCTCGCGCGGCTACCTGATCCCGCAGGGTGGTCGAGTGGCCTTCCTCGTCCAGGGACCGTCGGCTCCCGGCAAGGTCGTCCGACTCCTCCAACTCGAGAACCGCAGCGGCACAGGTCTGCGCAGCGCCTACGACTGGGAGCAACAGACCTACATCGGAGGCTGGCGCGATTACACCCGCGACATCATGCTCTCCACCTACAGCGACTACGCCGTGGAAACCTCGAACGTCCCGACACCAGCCACGCTCACGCCCAACTACGACCCGGGTGACGAGGACCTCTCGCGCGAGCCGGTCGCGCAGAAGCGCACCTTCATCTACAACAACGTCTCCGATCCCACCATCGATAACCCCAACAACTTCGGAATCGACTTCCAGCTCTATCCCAACGCCCCGATCGCTCAGCCCCGTATCGGGACGGTGGAGGAGTGGACCGTCTACAACTTCTCGCCCCTGCTGCATCCGTTCCATGCCCATGTGCAGGACGCGCAGGTGATGGAGGTCTATTCCCCGGTCAACGAAGACTTCGTCAATCCCGAAGGTGAGTACCCTTCGGCGCAGTACGTCACCGACATGAATCAGCCCGAGCACTCGCTCTTCCAGCAGGATGTCATCAACATCCCCCCGGCGTTTGTCTCCGATGCCAACGGTGGGATGCCGGCTATGTCCTCCAAGGACACGCCAACCGAGCCGGGCAAGATCGTCCTGCGCGTGCGGATCAACGACTATCTCGGTTGGTACGTGCAGCATTGCCACCGGCTACCCCACGAGGATCGCGGCATGATGTCCGTCATCCGCACGATCCCCACCGACCCTCTCGTCGCGACGGTGACGAAGGCCCGCAGTGCTCGTGTCACGGTGCGCTCCTCACTCACCTGGGAGCCCAAGCTGCGCGTGACGCCCTTCCCTGGCGAGTCCCGGGTCAGCGTGGCCGTGGGTGACACCAACTTCGACACGCGGGCCGACGTCGCCGTGGCAGCCGCATCCGACGGCAAGACGCGGGTGAAGGTCTACCTACGCGGTAAGGACGACGACGTCCGCACCTACGGACCCTTCGCGGGTCTCGGCAATGCTCCGTCCGTCGCGCTCACCGACATGAACGGTGACAACGTGGACGACATCATCGTGGGCGCGGGGCGTGGGGCCACGCCGCGCGTGAGGGTGATCGACGCGGTCTCCGGCAAGCAGATCGGCACCTTCCTGGCTTACGACGCGAGCTTCCGCGGGGGTGTGAGCGTCGCCGGCGGCATGCTGGAGGAGGGCGGCCGCAACTCGATTGTCACCGGCTCAGGGCCGGGCATGCGATCCAGCGTCTCGATCTTCAACAACGATCTCTTTGGCGATGCCAAGGGCAATAGGGCCTCGGCCAAGCAGATCGGCACCTTCCGCAAGGTCGCGACGTTCAAGGTCGGTCCCAAGGGCGACACGAGCGGTGCGTCGGTAGCGGTCGGCACGCCCCGCGCCGCGCTCGGCGGACTGAGTTCCATCGTCGTGACGGCCGGAGGCACTCTGCAGATCCTCAACGTCAAGGGTCACCACGGCGGTGGTGGGCACGATCAGCATGACGGTGGTGGGCACGATCACCACAGCGACCTCGGCTTCACCGAGACCGTCTCGGAGACGGGCGTCCACCTGGCCCTGCCCTACGACCCCTTCTCGCCGAGGATGGTCACGTCCGTCTACACCAAGCAGCTCGCACGGCTCGGTTACGACGACGGCGCTCGCGTCGGTGTCGTGAGCACACCCCTGGGAGCGCGGATGCTCCTCACGCCGCGCAAGGGCAATGGAGATGTGACGGCGGTGACGCTCGACCCGGATGGCAAGCGCGTGGCTGCCAAGGACGTCATCCAGCGCAACGGAGCCCAGTCGGCCGGCATGTAGGGGTCGGGAAACCAGCCCGCATGGGCAGCCCGACCGGTTGACGTGCGTGGCCTCAGTGCTTGAGGGTGCTGGGCTCCTCGACATGCGTGAGATGACCGTCGAGGATCTCGAAGACGCG
>CAZLNF010000083.1:0-4648 GCA_964560885.1 uncultured Actinomyces sp.
GGCCCAACAGGGCCTACGCCGCGACGAAGTTCCTCATCTACAGCCTCGTCGGCGGACTGCTCATGCTCGCCGCCCTCATCGGCCTCTACGTCGTCTCGGCCCAGCAACTCGGCCAGGGCACCTTCGACTTCGCGGCACTGGTGGGCCTCGATATCGACCCCACCACCCAGAAGATCCTCTTCCTCGGATTCTTCATCGCCTTCGCGATCAAGGCGCCGCTGTGGCCCTTCCACACCTGGCTTCCGGACGCCGCCAAGGAGTCCACGCCGGCGACTGCGGTGCTGCTCATCGGCGTCCTCGACAAGGTCGGCACCTTCGGCATGATCCGCTACCTCCTGCCGATCTTCCCGTCCGCGTCGGAGTTCTACGCGCCGATCATCATCGCGATGGCCGTCATCGGCATCATCTACGGCGCGCTCGTCGCGCTGGGCCAGACCGACATGAAGCGGCTCTTCGCCTACAGCTCCATGTCGCACTTCGGCTTCATCGCGCTGGGCATCTTCGTCTTCACGACCTGGTCGATGACCGGCTCGACTCTCTACATGCTGGGCCACGGCCTCGCGACCGCCGCAGCCTTCCTCACTGCCGGCTTCCTCATGCAGCGTGCGGGTGGCTCGAGTGCCATTGCGACGTACGGCGGAGTCAACAAGGTCGCCCCGGTCCTCGCGGGCTTCTTCCTCTTCGCCGTGATGTCGGCGATCGCGCTTCCTGGCCTGGCAAGCTTCGTGGGCGAGTTCCTCGTGCTCCTCGGCACCTTCTCGCGCTACGTCGTGGTGGCGGTCATCGCCTCGCTCGGCATCGTGCTCGCGGCGGCCTACGGACTGAGGCTCTACCAAAAGGTCGCTACCGGGCCCGAGTCCCCGCATGTGGAGGGGATGAAGGACCTGGGCGGTCGCGAGGTGACGTCTCTGGTGCCCGTCGTGCTCCTCACCATCGTCCTCGGTGTCTTCCCCGCACCCGTACTCAACGTGGTCAACCCCGCGGTAGACCGCGTCATGGACACCATCGGGATGACCGATCCGGAGCCTGCACTGGGCCCGGCGGGAGGTGAGCAGTGAATCCCGACGTGATGGTCGCGCCCGAGATCAACTACCTCGCGATCCTGCCCATGATCATCGTCGCGGCCGCCGCGGTCCTCGGCGTCATCGTCGAGACCTTCGTGGGCCGCCGAGCCCGCCGCCCGGTCCAACTCGTCCTGGTCTTCGGCTCTCTCGCGGCTGCATTCGCCGCGTTGGTCTGGCAGTCGGGCACGCGTTCACTCGAGGTCGAGGGAGCGCTCTCCATCGATGGGCCCGGCGTAGTCCTCATGGGGATCATCCTCGTGGTGGCAATCGTGGGGGCGATGCTCCTCGCCGAGCGTCAGCTGGATCCCGCGGGTGACGCCTTCGCGCCGCGCGCCTCGGCTCTGCCCGGCTCGGTCGATGAGCGCGAGCTCACCCGTCGTGGCTATCTCCAGACCGAGGTGTGGCCGCTCTTCCTCTTCGCCGTCCTGGGGATGCTGCTCTTCGTCACCTCGACGAATCTCCTCATGATGTTCGTGGCCCTCGAGGTCATGTCACTCCCGCTCTACCTCCTCGCGGGCATGGCGCGCCGCCGCCGTCTGCTCTCGCAGGAGGCCGCGCTGAAGTACTTCATCCTCGGCGCCTTCTCCTCGGCGTTCTTCCTCTTCGGAGCGGCCCTGGTCTACGGCTTCGCCGGCAGCGTCGACTTCGCCGCCATCTCGGATGCCCTGGCCGCAAAGCCGGGGGAGACAGCCCTCATCGTCATCGGCCTCGCCATGCTGGTCGTGGGTCTGCTCTTCAAGGTCGGCGCGGTGCCCTTCCACCAGTGGGTGCCCGACGTCTACCAGGGCTCGCCCGCTCCTGTGACCGCCTTCATGGCGGCCGCGGTCAAGGTCGCCGCCTTCGGCGCGATGCTTCGCCTGCTCTACGTCGCCTTCGGCGGCCTGCGCTGGGACTGGGAGCCCCTGCTGTGGGTCATCGCGGGCCTCACCATGCTGGTCGGCTCGCTCGTGGCCATCGCGCAGACCGATATCAAGCGCATGATCGCCTACTCCTCGATTGCGCAGGCGGGCTTCATCCTCATCGGTGTCTCGACGGCGACGGCCGAGGGCCTGTGGGCCTCGATCTTCTACCTCGTGGCCTACTCCTTCACCACGCTCGGCATCTTCGCCGTCATCAGCATGGTGCGCGACAGTGGCGGAGAAGCCACGCGGATCGAGCAGTGGTCGGGGCTCGGGCGCACCAACCCCGTCCTGGCGACGGCCTTCGCGATCTTCATGCTCGCCCTGGCCGGCATCCCGCTCACGAGTGGCTTCATCGCCAAGTTCGTCGTCTTCGAGGCTGCTCTGGCGGTCGATGCCGTGGCCGTTGTCATCGTGGGCGTCATCGCCAGCGTGATCGCGGCCTTCTTCTACGTCCGCATCATCGTGGTGATGTTCTTCCGGGATCCGCTCGACAACGCGCCCCGTGTGGCCGTGCCTTCGGGTTTCACCACCCTCGCGCTTTCGATTGCCGTGGCCGTGACTGTGATCCTCGGCATACTCCCTCAGCCCGTCTTCGATCTCATCGAGCGGGCTGGCGTATTCCTGCGATAGTTGAGTCACCATGAGTCCGCATCCCTCTGGGTCGCTGATGGGCCTCGGGGTGATCGATCCCGCCCTCGAGGCCCGGCTTGGCGACGGCATGGAGCGGGTGGAGGAGTACCTGCGTGCGTCGGTGCGCAGCGACTACCCCTTCGTCACCGAGGCCTCCCGGCACCTGGTGGATGCGGGCGGCAAGCGATTCCGCCCTCTGCTGGTGCTGCTCGCCGCGGAGTTCGGGGATCCGGACTCACCGGGCGTCGTCCCGGCGGCGGTCGTCGTGGAGCTCACCCACCTCGCGACGCTCTATCACGATGACGTCATGGACGAGGCCGACCTGCGTCGAGGTGCCGCGTCGGCCAATGCGCGCTGGGACAACACCGTGGCCATCCTCACGGGCGACTTCCTCTTCGCCAAGGCCTCCGACATCCTTGCCGACCTCGGCCCGGAGGCCGTGCGTATCCAGGCGCGCACCTTCGAGCGCCTGTGCACCGGCCAGATCCGAGAGACGATCGGGCCGGAGGACGAGGATGCCGTCGCGCATCACCTGCGGGTCCTCTCCGACAAGACCGGCTCCCTCATCGCCACGTCGGGCCGTTTCGGGGCCATGATGTCCGGCGCCTCCCCTGAGGTCGTCGAGACGATGACGGTCTTCGGCGAGCAGATCGGCGTGGCCTTCCAGCTCGCCGACGACATCGTCGACATCGCGAGCGACTCCGATGCCTCGGGCAAGGTGCCCGGCACCGACCTCCGCGAGGGGGTGCCCACGCTCACGGGCCTCATCGCCTTGGCCTCGGACGACGATCCACGGCTGCGCGAGCTGCTCACGCGAGCCCTGGACGATGACGATGATCACGCGGAGGCGCTCAAGCGCCTGCGCGAGCACCCGGCGCTGGACGCCGCCCGCAGCGAGGCCCGAGCCTGGGCCGATCGCGCACGCGAGACTCTCGTCGCACTCCCCGAAGGCGGGGCGCGGGACGCCCTCACTGCGCTGTGCGACTACGTCGTCACCCGCAC
Source organism: uncultured Actinomyces sp. (assembly GCA_964560885.1). Taxonomy (GTDB): domain Bacteria; phylum Actinomycetota; class Actinomycetes; order S36-B12; family S36-B12; genus Mxb001. Next base: position 3,599 of record CAZLNF010000083.1, read on the forward strand.
GGGCTAGTAGCCGAGCAGGCGCGCGGCGAGGTCGTCCATGACCTCGGTGGCGCCTCCGCCGATGCCCAGCACGCGAGCATCGCGGTAGTGGCGCTCGACCTCGCTCTCGCGCATGTAGCCCATCCCTCCGTGGAGTTGGACGGCTCTGTCCACCACATAGTCACAGGCCTCGACGGCGGTCTTCTTCGCCTGCACAGCCGGCAGGATCACGTCCTCGCCCGCGGCGTAGCGACGTGCGACATCGCGGGTGTAGACCCGCGCCACGTCGACCTGACGGGCCATCTCCACGAGGGTGTGGCGCACGACCTGGCGTGACACGAGGGGGCGACCGAAGGTCTCGCGCTGTCGGACCCAGTCGACGCTGAGGTCGAGAGCGCGTTGGGCGGTGGAGTACGCCGTGACCGCGATGCTGATGCGCTCGGAGACGAAGTGCCGCGCGAGTGAGGCAAAGCCCATGCCCTCTCCGAGAACATCGGACTCGGGCACGGGCACGCCGTCGAAGGAGAGCTCGGCGGTGTCACTGCACCACCAGCCCATCTTCTCCAGGGAGCGCGGGGCGGCGTACCCCTCCGCATGGGGGTCGAGAAGGACGAGCGAGATGCCGGCGGCGGCTTCCTCGGGTGTGCCCGTGCGGACCGCTGCCACGACGACATCGGCGCGCACGCCCGACGTGATGTAGACCTTCGCGCCGGAGACTGCCCATCCCGCGTCGACTCGGGTCGCGCGGGTGCGCAGGCGCGCGACATCCGAGCCTCCGTCGGGCTCGGTGACGGCGAGGCTCGCGATCGCCTCACCACGGAGCACGGGCGCGATGACGCGCTCGACGAGGTCGTCGGCGCCGGCCGTGTCGCCGCGCTGGCGTCTGCGCTCGACTTCGTCGACCACATGCGGCAGTGCAATGCCGTGGCTGAAGAGCCCCGAGATGACGCCGCCGCTGCCGCCTGCTTCGAGCAGCGCCTCCGTCATGACCACGACATCGACGAGATCGCCGCCCGAGCCCCCGACCTCCTCGGGGAAGCCGATGCCCAGGATCCCGGCGTCGGCGGCCCG
>CAZLNF010000083.1:4748-7651 GCA_964560885.1 uncultured Actinomyces sp.
AGCCCCCGACCTCCTCGGGGAAGCCGATGCCCAGGATCCCGGCGTCGGCGGCCCGGCGATGCAACTCCCGTGGCAATTGGCCCTCACGCTCCCAGGCGGGCAGGTGCGGAGCGATCTCCCGCGTCGTGAATTCCGTGACGAGGGCGCGCAGGGCACGGCGCTCGGGCGCCTGGAAGGGGTCGTCTGCGGCGGCCGTGGGCATGCCCCCAGCCTAGGAAGGGCGGGCCCAGGAAGGGGAGGCTGTGTGCGAGTGGCCGCATATCCGCACCGGCGGTCCGGGGCCGGGGCTAGCGAGGCGGGGCTCGACTCGCCGCCTCGTCACCGCGCCCCCCCGACGGTGAGACGCGGCGAGTCGAGCCCGTTCCGCCACCCCCGCGACTGGCGGACCCCTTAGGTCTATCGGTGCTGGGCTTCGGATGCCGGCCATCGCCGGGGATATAGCCCGTCTATAGCCCCGTGGCCGGGGGCGTGCGGCAGGGTTGCAACACTGGGGTATGTCCGAGGCTGCGCGAGGGGGTGACATGCCAAGGCGTCGAAGCACGGACCGCGAGGCCGATGAGGCTCGCCTTGGCGATATCTCCCGCCCGGAGGACTTCGCCCTCGATGGCACGCCGCTCATCTCTTACCTGTCGATGCTTGGCGACCTCCCAGATGGTGACGCCGTCGGCTTCGCCATCTGTCGCGGCCTCTTCGCCCCCTTCGGTGCCGACCTCGCCCTGGTGTACGCCGCGCGCCCCGAGGGCGATGTGCTCGACCTGGTGGCTTCCTACGGCATGGGTCGTCGCCAGAACGCCGTCTATGCGCGCGTCACGGCTGACATGCACCTGCCTGGCGTGGAGACCTTCCGGATGGGCACGGAGAAGTGGCTGACCAAGGACCAGGTGGCCGAGGGCTATCCACTCGCCGCGCCGTTCTTCCGGAGTCTGCCGACACAGGGGGAGATGGCGTTTCTCCCTCTGCGTCACCGCGGTGCGCCGGTCGGCTTCATGGTCCTCGGGTTCTCGGCCCCCGTCGAGCACACCTGGCACTTGCGCGCCACGATCGACGGCCTGCTGAGCGCCACCGTGATGTGGGTGCTGGCCTCCTCTGCACTGCGCGGCACCGCGCGCTCCAATCTTGCGGAGGTCGCGCCCTTGGAGATCACGGCGCGCCAGCGGGAGGTGCTCGTGCTCATGCGCGACGGCAAGGGCAATCGCGAGATCGCGGAGGAGCTCGGCTACAGCGTGGCCACCATCAAGGCCGACATGACCGCGCTCGGCCAGCTCCTTGGCGCGAGTGGCCGCGCCCAAATCCTCGACAAGGCCAAGCGCGCCGGCATCTAGGCCGGGGAGGGCTACGTCGGCTCGGTGACCTCGAGGGAGTCCACGCGACTCGGTTGACGCGATCGGCGTATTGCGTCGACCGAGAAGATCGCGAGGGCGATCCAGATGAGCGTGAAGCCGATCCATTCGCCGGTATTGACCACGTCGCCAAAGACGGTGATGCCGAGGATGAAGATCACCGTCGGCGTGGAGTACTGAAGCACGCCGAGGGTCGCGAGGGGCAGACGGTTGGCGGCAGCGGCGTACCACATGAGCGGGATGGCGGTCACCGGTCCGAGAAGCGCGAGGAGCGCGCCCATGCCCCACCCGCTGTTGGCGACGGCGGCGCTGCCTTGCACCTCGAAGTAGCCGAGGGCGACGGCGGCGACCGGGATGAGGACGAGCGTCTCCACGGTCAGCCCGGGCACCGCAGCGACTCCGGCAAGCTTCTTGAGCAGGCCGTAGCTGCCGAAGCTCATCGCGAGGATGAGCCCGATCCAGGGGGCGGCTCCCTCCGCGAAGCCGATGATGATGACGCCGATGGCTGCGACGGCCACGGCGGTCCACTGCGGTGCTCTGAGCCGCTCGCGCAGGATGACCACGCCCATGGCCACGGACACGAGCGGATTGATGAAGTAGCCCAGGGCCGCTTCGACGACCGCATCGGTCGAGACGGAGTAGACATACGTCGTCCAGTTGATGGCGATGGCGATGGACGCCAGGGTGAGCAATCCGAGGCTGCGTCGATCGCGGAGGGTGCGCCCCATCTCGCGCCATCCTCCGCGGATGAAGAGCAGCAGGAGGAGGCAGAACGCGAAGGACCACACGATGCGGTAGGCGACGACCTCAATCGGGTTGACGCCGTCGAAGAGCGAGAAGTAGAGCGGGAATGCCCCCCACAGGCCGTAGGCCGCAATGCCGAAGAGCAGGCCGGTGGTGAATTCGGATCGAGGCTTGGTGCTCAGGAGACTGTCCAGGTGTCCTTGCCCCGAACCAGTGCTGCCAGATCGCTCTCGCCTGACTCGCTCACGCTGGCGACCTGCTCGCGCACCAGGCGGTCGTAGGAGGGACGTGCGACATCGCGGAAGACGCCGATGGCGGTGTCGTTGAGCGAGTGCACATCGGCGAGGCGCGAGAGGGCGAAGGCCAGACCCGGGTCCTCGGCGTGGGAGTCGAAGACGATGATCTGGGACTCATCGACCGTGGCTGCGTCAGCGACGGCGAGGTGCCCCTGATCACCACGCACGACCACCTTGTCGCGGTCCTTGCCGAAGCGCACCTGCTCGCCGTCGACGAGGCGGATGAGGTAGTCGTCGCTGGTGTCGGCGTCCTTGAGTGGCTCCCATGCGCCGTCGTTGAAGATGTTGCAGTTCTGCAGGATCTCCACGAGTGCGGTGCCCTCGTGTGCTGCGGCGCGACGTAGCGTCTCCGTGAGGTGCTTGCGGTCGGAGTCGAGGGTGCGCGCGACGAAGGACGCCTCGGCGCCGAGGGCGATCGACACGGGATTGAAGGAGTGGTCCAGCGAGCCCAGTGGCGTGGACTTGGTGATCTTGCCTGTCTCGGACGTGGGGGAGTACTGCCCCTTGGTCAGGCCGTAGATCC
>CAZLNF010000084.1:0-7620 GCA_964560885.1 uncultured Actinomyces sp.
GAGCACCGGCCAGCGGTGGCGCGCCACCCAGCCGCCGAAGCGGTAGAAGGCCGGGGCCTTGACGTCGGTTGCTACCTGGACATTGCCGGTCACGTGCATCAACTCCCGAGTGTTGAGGTGGAGGGACGGCCGCCACGGACGAGCAGCCAGATGCCAGTTGCGAGGAACCACAGCTGGACCACGGTGGTGCCGAGGAAGATGAGCGAGCTGGCATCCATCCCGAGCAGCTCGACGGCAGTGGCCAGGACAGCGAGGGCTGCGACTAGGCCGAAGGCGCCGATCCACAGGGGCAGGGCACGCGTCTTGAGCGCGGCGATGGCGAACAGGCCGATGGAGATCGCCGCGAAGATGCTCACGCCGAGCACCTCGCCGATCGTCCCGCCGAAGGAGTTGAGGGCCTCGAAGGTCACCGAGATGGCCGTGCGCTCCGCCTCATCGGTCGACGCGGCGTAGAGCTCGGCGAGCACGGGGACGGGCACGAGCCAGCGGATGATGCCGATGCACCGCGCGACGGTCGAGGCGATGGCGAAGCCGGTGATCATCGAGCCCAGGCCGATCGATGCTCGCGTCTTGGCGTAGCGGACCAGCAGGATCATCGTGACGGCGAAGAGCACCGAGTAGATGAGGTAGGCGACGTAGCCGAGTCGCACTGCGCCCTCGTTCTCCAGAAGTCGCGGCAATGCCACGTCTGCGGGGTCGCTGAGGCTCTCGGGCCAGTTGATGGCGGCGCCCAGGACGGTGAGCGGCACGAAGAGGAGCAGCCCCTGGAGGACGCTCATGGATCCAGCCCAACGGGCCAGGCCCTTGCTCGCGACGTTCGGTGACTCGACGTTGCTCATGTGCTGACCCTTCCAGTAGGTGTGAACGCTGACATATGCCGTGCAGCCCAGGGGCGTGCTAGGAGAGGATGTCCTTCCTTTCGAACCGCAGGACGGCGATGCCGACCAGGACCACGAAGACGCCGACGTTGTAGGCAAGCCCGACGGCCATCTCGTCCCAGACGATGGTCGGACCCAGAGCGTCGGCCCACGCGCCGGCGTATGTTGCCGGCAGCAACTCGCGCAGGGACCCCAGGGCATCGATGGCATCGAGGATGTTGGCGAAGATCACGATGACCACGGCTGCCCCGACGGCGCCGAGGGGGACGTCGGTGGAGACGCTCGCGAGGAAGGCGATGCCCGCCGGGACCAGCAGTGTCACCGCGATATAGCCGGTGATGACGGCAAGCCGCACGGTGGATTCGCCAGCCCCGAGCGTGCCGCTGAGCGGGCTCGCGAGCGTGCCGGTGCCGAATGCGATGAGTCCGATGACGAACGAGGCAAGCACCAGGGTGAGGAGCACCGCCAGGGTGAGCAGGATGCCGACGGTCACCTTGACGTAGAGGAACCTGCGGCGCGGGACGGGTGCCGCCAGCAGATAGCGCATCGTGCCCCATGAAGCCTCGCTGGCGACCGTGTCGCCGAGGAACATCGCGGAGAGGATCACCAGCAGGAACGCGGAGGAGAAGAAGAGCCCGCTGAGTGCGAAGTTCCACGGCCCGTTGGCCATGAGACCGAAGACATCGAAGTCCCCGTCTGCCAAGCCCCCGCCACCCGATGAGGGTCCGAAGAGCACGGCGAGTACGACGACGATCGGGAGCGCGATGACAATGCCGAATGCCACGGCCGTGCGGCGGCGGCGGACCTGGCGAATCATCTCCACGCGGACGCTCAGAGTCTGGTGCGCTGAGTAGCCCTCCATCAGCGATCCTCCTCCTCGAGCGGTCCGGCGTTGACCAGGTGATCCGAACCCACCAGGTCCATGAAGACGTCCTCGAGCTGCTGGCCGCTGCGGCCGGCAAGGAGCTGCTCGACCGTGCCGGTCGCCACCACCGTGCCCCGGTGCATGACGACGACGTCGGAGCACGTCTGCTCGACTTCGCCGAGCAGGTGCGAGGAGAGGATCACCGTGCGCCCGTCCTTCGCGTACTCGCGCAGGACCTGGCGCATCTCGCGGATCTGTGGCGGATCGAGGCCGTTGGTGGGCTCGTCGAGGAGCAGGAGGTCGGGCATGCCGAGCATGGCCTCAGCGATGCCGAGGCGCTGCTTCATGCCCTGGCTGTAGGTGCGCACCTTGCGATCGATGGATGGACCGAGGCCGGCGATCTCGAGCACCTCCTCGAAGTGCGGGTCACCGGTGCGCCCGCTCGCCCGCCAGAAGATGTCGAGGTTCTGGCGGCCCGACAGGTGGGGGAGGAAGCCCGGGCCCTCGACGAAGGCGCCGATGCGCGACAGCACGGGAGCGCCCGGAGTGACGCGCTCGCCGAAGACGTAGACGCTGCCCTCGGTCGGTCGGATGAGGCCCATCGCCATGCGCATCGTCGTTGTCTTGCCCGCACCGTTGGGGCCGAGGAGGCCCAGCACGACACCGCGGGGCACGGTGAAGTCGACGCCCGCGACCGCGCGCACGCCCTTGCCGAACTGCTTGACCAGTCCCTCGATCACCATGGGGCTCTCGGCGAGGTCCGGTCGCTTCGTCGCGCCGCTCACGCGCGGTCGCAGGATGAGCAGGACGATGGCGACCGCGAGTGCGATGCCGAGGGCGATGAGCGGCCACACCCACAGGGGGAGTCCCTGCGTGCTGGCAGTCATGTCCACCTGGGGGATCAGCAGGGACGAATCAGCGAGTGCGACGGTGTAGACCGCGGGCTCCACGGGCAGGCGGTAGGCCTGATCGGTCGTGCTCACGGTGACGATGAGCCGATCACCCGGGGCAACGTCGGTGACGATGGCGGGCAGTTCGACGTCGATGCGCTGCGGCTCGGGCCCGAGGGCGACATTCACCGGCGCGACGAGCCCGTTGGGCAGGACGAAGGCTCCCGCCCCCGTCTGGATGCGCAGGCCGACGAAGAGTGTCGCCTGCCGCGCGACGTCGCTGGACACATCGAGGCTGATGCGCGGGGCGCCCACGATGCGGGTGGACTCAGCGAGCGGCTCGGAGAGGAACCCTGCGCCCTGGTTGGGAGCCACCCGCGCCTCGAGCAGTGAGAGCACGCCGCCGAGGGATCCGATCCCGGGCAGCGAGCTCACGGCCGCGGGCACGCCGCCGGCGGGAGCGAGGATCCGCTGCGGCGGCCCGGCGACGGCGATCGCCTGCTCGGATGTGCCGTCCAGGCCGGGGTAGTCGGGACTGCTCAGCACGTTGACGCTCGCCGACTCTCGGTCGTCGAGTGCGTTGTTCTCCACGAGCGACGCCTCGAAGTCCAGCGACACGGCGGGCCCATCGGCCAGGTATGCCTGGAACCACGACTGTGTCAGTGCCCTCAGGCGCTCGGTCTCGTTGACACCTCCGTCGTGGCCCTGGCCGTGCCAGACGACTTTCACGGGAGTGTCGGGATTGGCCGCTCGGATCTGCTCGGCATTGGCGTTGACCTGCTGCAGCGGGAAGAGCGAGTCCGCCTGCCCGCCACCGAGCAGCGTCGGCACCGTGATGCGGTTGGTCACGCTCGCCGGCGAGGAGGCTCGCGTGAGAGCGGTCAGCTCCTCCGACACGGTGCCCGTGGTCGCCGCAGAGGTGTACGCCGCGCACCACTCGGGGGAGAAGCGACCGCACAGATCTGCCTGGCCCTGCGGTGAGTCGAGTCCGGCGCTGAAGAACACCGACGTCCACAGTTGCTTGTAGACGCCCGGGATTTGCGCGTCGATCATGCTCTGCCCGAACAGCGATGACTCGAGGTTGTTCCACGTGATGTCTGCGGCGACTGCGTCGACGCGCTCGTCGTACCCGGCGAGGAGCAGCGCGAGGGCACCGCCGTAGGAGCCTCCGGCGACACCGACAACCGGATCGCCCGCGCTCTCGGTTGACACGCTGGGCAGCTCAGCGAGGTAGTCGATGAGTGCCGATGCATCGGCGACCTCGAACTCCGGGGAGTTCATCGAGATGAGTCCGGTGGACTCACCGAAGCCGCGCGCGGTGTAGGCGAGCACGACGAAGCCGGCATCCGCGAGCTGCTGGGCCTCCTCGGCGACCGACTCCTTGCTGCCGCCGAAGCCGTGGGCGAGGATCACCGCGGGCGCGGGAGTGACCGAGGGGACGTAGAGGTCGACGTCGAGTTCCACGGGGGTGGGGTCGGTGGCCGAGGTCGCGGCGCCGGGCAGCCGAAGCGCCTCGGTGGTCGTGGCCCGAGCCGCCGAGGGCGCCATGAGGGTGACGAGCGCCACGAGGGAGACGGCTAAGGCCCCCAGGACTCGGCGCATCAGCCGGTCACGGTAGGGTGAACGCTGTTCATATCTCGACCTTGGCAGGAATTGTGAACGCTGTCAACATAGGGGCGTGATGAGTCGCACGTACCACCACGGGGCCCTCGCCGAGGCGATGGTCGAGCAGGGGCTGTCGAGCGTCCGAGCCCAGGGGGCCGACCAGGTGTCCCTGCGATCCATTGCCCAGGCCCTCGACGTCTCACCGAGTGCCGCCTACAACCACTTCGCCGACAAGGACGATCTCCTGCGCGCCGTGGGTGCCTGCGGATTGGCTGCGCTCGACGAGCGCATGGCACGGGTGCTCGCCGCCCACCCTGCTGACACCGCAGATGCCGCGCGGGCGCGCTTCTCGGGACTCGGTCGCGCCTACCTTGCTTTCGCCATCGATGAGACGCATCTCTTCCAGCTCACGTTCGGCCCGATCTGTGCGGTCAAGGAGACGCCGCCGGAGGAGACCGGCCCATTCTGCAAGCTCATGAGCGCTCTCGATGACTTGGATCGATGGGGACTGCTCAAGCCCGGCACACGCGACGGTCTCGACCTCATCGTGTGGGCGGGCACGCATGGGATGGCGACGCTGCTCGTCGAAGGCGCGGTACCTCCCGACGCCGTCGATGGCTTTATCGATTCGATGTCGCGCCTCGTCATGGTGGACAGCACGTCCTACGTCGCCCGACCAATGGATGAGGATTTGAGGGGGTTGGCCACATGAGTGAGGCGACACGATGGCTCGTGGCTTTCGCTTTCATCTCCCTGCCCACCATTGCGTTTGGCGGGTACTTCCTGCTCACCATCTTGAAGCGTCAGGCGGGGACGGAAGGCATCACGCCCGTGCAGCGGGACTACTTCAGGGCGGGCCATGCGCACGCCGGCGTGCTGGTGCTGCTCGCCATCGTCGGACTGCTTGTCCTGGACTACTCGCGCTTCCCCGAATGGGCGGTGTGGGTCCTGCGCGTTGGCATTCTCATCTCGCCCCTGTTGATCTCGGGAGGGTTCTTCGGCGGCGCACCGCGCACGGCCGACGGTCCGCCGGGACCACTGGTGAAGCTCATCCCGATCGGCGCGGTGATCTTCGGCCTGTCCACCCTGGGCGTCGGTCTGAGTTTGCTCATCTCCTTCTGATCGGCGGAGGTCCGGCATGGATGAGGCGACGAAGCGCAACCGCTTCGCCATCGACGGCACCATCCCGCCCGGCATGCCCGCGAACTGGCTGACCGGGGCTGGGGCGACCCGCGCCGAACTCGCCCTCGTCTACGCGTCGGCCACCGCCGGCGCGGCGCTCGTGTGGTGGTTCTTCCAGCGTGGCGAGCCCTGGGCCGTCTGGCAGGTCGTCCTCGCGCTCGTCATCACTGCGGATCTCTTCGGTGGCGCGGTGGCCAACGCCCTCAGCTCCACCAAGCGTCAGTACCAGGCCCCGCTGCCCGCGGATGCCAAGCCGTGGGTCCACTTGGTGCGCAACCCGGTGTGGTTCACCGCCCTGCACATCTATCCCCTCCTCGCCGTTGCGCTCTACCCGGGAGGCTCGTGGTGGTGGGGGATCGGGTGGTACGCCGCGACGCTCGCCGCGGTCATCCTCGTCGCGCGCATCGTCCCCGGATACCTGCAGCGCCCCACCGCCATGGCGATCTTCGTGCTGGCCGTGCCCTTCGCACTGGAGTTCCCGGGACCGCCCGGGTGGAGTTGGCTGCCGCCGATCCTGCTGGCCAAGCTCCTCCTCGCGCACGCGGTGCACGAAGAGGCCTATCGCCCCTGAAGCAGTCAGAGCCCGTCGAGCAACTCATCCCACAGCGGCTCGCTGCCGCGGCGGAAGTAGCCCATGTGTCCAATGCCGGATTGCCCCAGTTCCGCGGGGCGAAGGTCGCGCACGGTGAGATCGGCGTTGGTGTAGTGAGAGAAGAACGCATCCCGCGCGGCTGGCGAGCTCCACCGGTCGTCGACGGCGTTGATGGCCGTGATGGGCACGGTCACGCGGGCGAAAAGTCCCTGCATTTCCTGGCCGATCTCCGGGTCGTCGAACCAGTAGCCGGGGTAGCGGCACCAGCGCTTCCACTGCCGGTAGACGTCGACGGGGAGGTCCTCGCCGAGTCCGAATCTCTTCCACGCGAGGTAACCCTGCGTGCTGACGATGGTCGGGCCCAAGACATTCCACAGGAATGCGACGCGCAGCCTCTCGCTGCGGGGCATCCAGCCCTTCCAGCCACTGCCGGTGCCGTAGGCATGCATCGTCGTCACGATCGATGGATCGGGGAGCAGCCCGAGTGCATGGCCGCCGAAAGAGTGCGACACCAGGTGCAGCGGCAGATCGCCTGATGCGTGCTGCAGGACGCTCGCTAGGTCGAGGCGGGCCCAGTCGCGGTAGTCCATGCGGAATCCGCGGAGCGTGTGGGGAGCGGAGTCGCCGACACCCCGGTAGTCGAAGGTGATGACGTCGAAGCCGCGCTCGGCCGCGTGCGTGGCGAAGCCCCGGTAGAAGCCCTGGGGCACGCCGGTTGCCCCCGCGACGACGATCCGCGCCCGGGCGCCGTCGGCCTCGTAGCGCCGCGTGGCGATCGGGTAGCCATCGGCTGCCTGGACGATCAACGCATTACCCCCTGCCTCGTGGACGGCCACGACGCTAACTAGTACGATCGTCCTAGTCAAGGGGGTGAGCGATGTCCGCGACGCGCGACCGGATGGTGCTGGCCGCCGCCGGCCTGTTCCGCGACCAGGGCTACGACGGCACCGGATTCCGCGACGTCGTCAAGGCGGCCGGGACGAGCCAGGGCGTCATCTACCACCACTTCCCGGGCGGCAAGTCCGAGCTCGGCGTCGCCGTCTCGCTCGCGGTGGGGGAGTGGGTGGCGGCCGGCATCGAGGCGGCCTGCGCGGCGATGTCACCGCATGACGCGGTCTCCGGCGTCCTCGAGATCGTCGAGGGCAACCTGCTGCGTGGACAGGTGCGACCCGGATGCCCGATCGTCGCGGTGGCACTCGCGTCGGATGACGACAGCGGTGAGCTCCGCGCGGCAAGTGACGTCTTCTTCACGCGCGTGCGAGTAGCCATTGCTCAGTGCCTCGTCCGCGACGGCATCGACGCCTCCGAAGCCGAGGACTACGCGGCACTGGCCGTGTCCGCGGCCGAGGGAGCGGTGATCCTCAGTCGTGCACGGCGCGACGCCGAACCCTTCGATGCCACCCGCCGTGCCTTGCTCGACCAGCTCGATCGACTCACGAGAGGGAGAAGCGGTGTCGATGCAGCCCCATAACCCGGCGCTCCCTGGATCGCGACGAAGGCTGTGGCTGGTGTGGCTCCAGGTGGTCCTCGCACTTCTCTTCGTCTACGGTCTGGTGCTCGTCGTCGCCGGGTCCTTCGCGCAGTCGCTGTTCACGCTGCTCGGCTTCG
>CAZLNF010000085.1:0-7607 GCA_964560885.1 uncultured Actinomyces sp.
GCGTAGGCGCGCGCGGTCTCCTGGTCGTTGGCGAGGATGATGCCCGCGGCATCCTCGATACCCGCGGCACGCTGGGCGCGCACGCGCTCGTCCACCGCCGCAATGACATGGGGCACCCATCGCCCGGTCGGCGAGAGCGCGGTGCGCCACGCCTTGTCCTCGTCCTTCTTCGTGCCGCTGCCGAGCGTGGCGGCGTAGGCATCGCCCGCGTCGTTCATCCATCGGGAGACACCCGTGTACGCCGCGAAGACGACCGGGCGGACGACTCCATCAGCGAGCGCATCGCCGTAGGAGTAGGAGAAATCGGCGATCGAGCGCACCTCCTCGCCATCCTCCTCATAGGAGACGAAGGGGATGCGCTCATCGGCCTTGGTCCGGAAGGGGGTCCCGCTCAGGCCGAGGCGCCGCTTGGTGGTGTCGAAGGCCTCCCTCAGGCCATCGCCCCAGGTGAGGCCGTCACCCGCGTGGTGGATCTCGTCCATGATGACCAGGCTCGGCCTGGCCTCCGCGCGATTGCGATGAAGCATCGGCTTGGCGGCCACCTGCGCGTACGTCGCGACGTAGCCCTGCGTGCCCTCGCGCACGGGGCCGACCGAGTTGGGCAGGTCGGGGTCGAGCCACAGGCCCAGGCGCGCCGCCGCATCGGCCCACTGACCGCGCAGGTGATCGGTGGGCACGACGATGATGACCCGGTGCACGACGCGCTGCGCGAGCAGGCGCCCCGCGAGGGTGAGGGCGAAGGTGGTCTTGCCCGACCCCGGTGTCGCCGTGACGAGGAAGTCACGCGCATCCGCCTCGGAGTAACGCTGAAGGGCACGGATCTGCCATCGGCGCAGGTACGGCGACGCAGGCGTCTGGGCAAGTGCGGTCATGGGAGATATGACCCTGGCACAGGCCCCCGGCGCGTCGCGGCAGCGGCACGCCGTGCGGGCTACTCCACGATGACGAAGTCACCCTTGCGGTTGACTTTGAGGATGTACATCGGCACGTCCTCGCGGTTGCCCGACTTTGAGCGGATGTCGATCGGGCCGGTGGCGCCCTGGAGGCCGCGGGTGTGCAGGACGGCATCGAGGAGCGGTGCGTACTTCGTCGTGCCCGTCTGCGCCATGGCGTGGAAGAGGACCCATGCCGAGTCGTAGGTGAAGGCTCCCCACACATCAGGATCCACGCCGAACTCTGCGCGGTAGGCGGTCACGTAGTCGCCGGCGTACGGGAGCTGGGGTGCGGCGGGAACGCCGCTGAAGGTGCAGGTGCGCGAGGTGGTGATGCCCGCCTCCTCGACGAAGGCATCGTCGACGTTGGCAAGGTTCATGAAGCACGTGGCCGTCGTATTGGCCTGCGCGAGCTCCTCCGCGATGAGGACACCCTCGGGGTAATAGGTCGCGGAGTAGACCATGTCGGGCCCGGTGGCCAGCGCCTCCCCAACCTCGGCGGAGTAGTCCGACGCGCTCGCCGGGATGACGATCTGGGTGACCTTGATGCCGGCCTTCTCCAGGCCCTTGGCCGTGCGCGAGGCGATGCTCTTGGTGTACGCCGAGGGGTCGACGAGCATGGCGACCGAGTCGATGCCGAGTCCACTGATGTAGTCGACCTCGACGGGCGAAATCTGGGAGTTCATGGGCTGCAAAGTGGCGCCGTAGCCCTCCGTGCGGTTGTCCGAGGTCATGCGCAAGGGCACGATCCCCGCCTCCTCGTAGAGGCTGAGATTGACCAGTCCGACGGAGGAGTCGTAGGGCCCGATCACGGCGATAGCGCCCGCGGCCTTGGCCTTCTGCACCGCCTGTGCACCGAGAGCGGGATCCGCCTTGTCGTCCACGCCCACGATCTTGATCGTGCGGCCGAGCACTCCCCCGCGCGCATTGACCTGCATCGCGGCGAGCTGCGCACCGCGCAGCATGTCCTTGCCATTGGATGCCTGGCTGCCGGTGAGCGGCGCCTCAAGCGCGATGACGATGGCGCCCTTGTCGCCTGCGGCCGCAGGGATCGGTGCGAGTGCGGCGGCGGTGAGACCCACGGCCGCGAGGGCGGCAGCAGCAATTCGGCTTCGGGTGACCATGGTTCTCCTCATGTCGGGAACCCGAGCCTAGTCGCGCTACCCCGCGAGGAAGGACAGGCGCACCTGGCGCCGTGGATTGTCGGCATTGGGGTCGACCAGGACGATGCTTTGCCAGGTGCCTAGCTGCATCAGCCCGTCGATCACGGGGACGGTGATGCTGGGCGCGACGAGCGCCGGGAGCACGTGGTCACGCCCGTGACCCGGGGAGCCGTGACGGTGCAGGTACGCCGCACCGCGGGGCAGCAGCGACTCGAGGGTGAGGGCGAGATCCTCCTCGGACCCCGCACCCGTCTCGAAGATCGCGACGCCGGCGGTGGCATGCGGCACGAAGACCTGAAGCAGGCCATCACCACGGCCGCGGCAGAAGTCTGCCGAGGCCGAGGTGATGTCGGTGGTGAGGCGACCGCCGGTCGTGAGCTCAAGGAGCACGGAGTCCATGGCGTGATCCTGCCGTAGAACGCCGCAGGGGATGGACGGAGTGCTCCGTCCATCCCCTGCGCGTGGAGACTACGAGACGAGCGTCGTCACACCCGACCCCAGGCGCATGCCGTCGCTGAATACGTGAGTGCCCAGTGCGGAGTTGAGGACACCGGCCACCCCCGATGCGAGCTTGATCGTGTATGTCGTCTGGCTCGTCCCAGACTTGACGTTGGTGAGCGTGAAGATCGTGTAGGTCCCCAGATCAGTGTCAGTGGCGTACACGCGACCCTTCAGGGTGCCCTTGTCGACATCAGCGACGAGGTTGTCGATGACGACGGTGCGCCAGCCCATGGGGCCGTAGTGGGACAGGAAGAGCGATCCCTTGTGCGAGATCTTGGCCTTGTTGACACCCGACACCGGGAACGCCAGCGCGAGCTTGCCGGGCGTGATGATCGAGCTCCCGCCCGGATCCTCACCGTTGACGTAGACATTGGCCTTGAGTAGCGCTTCCGTGACGCTGAGATTGATCTGCATGGCTGTCACACCGGTGAGCGAACGCTCCGCGGCGACCGCAGTGGTCGCTGGCGCGACCAGGGCGCCGGCGAGGGCAACGCTCGCCACGATGCCGATGATCTTCTTCATGTACCTGTCCTCCCGATAACTGGATAGTGTCCTGTTGACACTACTCACCATCGGCGGGCGGCACCGCCCCGCTCCTGGGCTTGATCACGAGTACGAGCACGCCCGCGAGCGCGACGAGCGCGCCGAGGACGGTGTAGACCCGGTTGCCCGTCATGAAGCTCTCCTCGAGGAAGCCGAGCGAGATGGCGGCCCAGAAGCCGCCGATCATGATGAGCACGAGTCCGATCGTGCGGCGCAGGGGGCTTAACTCCTTCATACCGGCATCCTCTCAGCAGCGGTCACGCGTTTAGCAAGGGTCACGGCCGGGTGAGGAACCACTGCACGGTCGCAAACGACTGGTCACCGTCGATCATCTCGCCCACGATCACCTGGCCAACCCAGTCGCCCGCGCTCACGTCGAAGTACGACGCTCCCACGGTGATGGAGTCGGGGTCGACCAACGTGAAGCCCGCTGCCTCGAGCGCGCCCTCGGCGTAGAACTCCTGGAGCGCCTCGAGTTGGTCGCCCGGGAAGGTCCAGGTGGCGGTCACCAGCCCGTCGACGGCGGGGAAGTAGTTGACCTCGACCTGGCCGATGCCCTCGCCGACCGCCGTGATCTCTCCGCCGGGGGGCACGGGCAGCGACGCCAGCCAGGCGGGCTGGGGCAACTCCGACGTTTCCGCCTCGAGCCGGAACTCCGCCGGTGGTACGCCGGGACCGGGATCGATCGATGACATGAAGACGACGCGCAGGCCATCGCTCTCGCGGGTCATGACCAGGGTGCTGCTGGAATCGGTCGTGGAGATGGAGTTGTAGGCCCAGCCGGAGGGCGCGGATGCGCCGTAATCCTCGAGGTCGTCCTTGTCGGGCGCGGTGTCGAGACCGATCATCTGCACGGCTTCGAGAGTGTCCCCCCACTGCTCGACGAGGCGTCCGGCTCCGACGACATTGCCCGCGGGGAGCGGCACATCACCATCGAAGAGCGGCAGGGCCGACGCGAGATCCGCTGACGCGACGGAAGTGCCGACGAGCGCGGCGTAGGGATCGAGAGCCTGGTCGACGACATCGACGAAGAGTCCGCCTTCCGGCGCAGGCGCCGCGGTGGACGGAGCAGCGGTCGGGGATGGCGCTGCCTCGGAGGTCGCGGGCTCCGCGGAAGTGGTATCCGATGCGGCGGAGGTCGTAGCGGTGTCCGCCGCTCCGCCACCGCACGCGGCAAGCACCAGGATCGCGGGGGCCAGCAGGAGGGGGACTCGGCGCATCACTCGATGGTAGGCGTGCGTGCCCCACGCGTCGACCCATGTCGAGGACTCCACGCTCACCAAGCACCGTCGCCTACCCTCGGGTCATGCGCGGACCCGGCTGGCTCACCGAGACCGTGGCCCGCTATCGCGCGCTCGACCTGGAGTACGCCGCCCTGCGCGTGGTGGGCCGTGGGCTCTTCCTGGCGGTCATGCTCATGGTGGCCTTCCTCTACGTCTTCACGCGCGTCACCGATCTCATCGCGGGCACCAACGAGGTGCTCATCCCCACGATCACCGTCAACCCCGACGTCGACCTCGGGGCGTTGGCGCAGGGCGCCTTCTCGAGGACGAGCGCATCCGTGGTGAGCATCATCGGAGCCTTCACGCTCATCGCTTCTGCCCTGCTCACCGGCCACGCCCTGCGCCAGGGCGGCAGGCGGGCACTGCTCGGCGCGCAGGCAGCACCCGTGCGGTTGCTGTCAGGACGCACCATCGCCGTGTCCACGGTGCTCGCCGTGGGCGTCTTCGCCACGTGGCTGCTCACCCTCGCCACGTCCATCCGACGCAGCGCCTGGATCACGCTCCTCGGACGCGACCTCGACCCCGCCGTCGTCAACGCAGGCAAGGCACTCGCGGTCCTCGCAAGCTTCGCGATCATCGCTGGCGGCGTACTCATCGTCGTCCGACTCGTCCTCGGCCAGGTGCCCCGGCGGGCCCTCGTCGCAGCCGCGATCGTCGGCGTCGTCGTGGTCGCCGCCAACTTCTTCCTGCTCTACACCTACGTCGGCGCGCTCATCAATCCGGCCGTCTCAGCAGGCATCGTGCTCGTCTTCACGCTGCTGCTCTGGGTCAATATCTCCGTCCGGGCATACCTCGGAGCCCTGTGCTGGGTGGGCTGCAAGGACTAGCCTCGGGCTGTGGCTCTCCTCCTCGATGAAGCGCACTGGCACTGGCGCGGACGCCTGTGGTGCCATCTCGTCAGTGACCACTCCCTCGACGAGCTGCATGCCTTCGCCGAGTGGATCGGCGTGCCGCGACGGGCCTTCCAGGGTGACCACTACGACATCCCCGACGAGGCACGCCCGATCGCGATCGAGGAGGGCGCTCTCGTCGTCACCAGCCGAGAGATCGTGCTGGCGCTCTACGCCGCCGGACTGCGCCTGCCCCCCGCGCAGCGTGCGGTCGTCTGATCGGTCAGGGACCGTCGCCCCCTTGCCTGCCGCCTGACACGAGCGCAGCCTGAGGGCATGGGCGACACCGCAACGCGATCACGCCGCTGGGTGCCCTGGGCTCTCGGCGGCGGAGCCCTCTTCATTGTGCTCGCCGCGGCCGGCGCCGGTGCCGTCATCTTCTCCTCACTCTTCCGCCCGGATCCCGAATTCGTCTCTCTCGCCCTCGTCCCCGATCCGTCACTCTCGGGGACCGTCGCGTACTTCGATGACGAGTCCCTCTGCGTGCGCGTCGTCGCCGCGGCGGGCCAGCCCAATCGCGAGGCCTACTGCCTCGAGGACCAGGCTCCCTCCGCGGCGGAGAAGGAGGGCAAGGACGTCGGGGTCGACATCGAGTGGCTCCCCGATGATCGGCTGCAGCTCACGCTCTACCGCATGATCGCCCCGTCAGGTGCGCCCGAGTTCGAGCCCGCGTGGCGCCGCATCGTCGACATCCGCACCGGGGAGGTTGAGGAGGTCCTTCCCGCCGACTTCGTCGACGACGTGCCCGACCACCCGTGCGTCACCACGAACCCCGCCGGGGAGCGCATCGTCACCGAATCCGACAGCGGTCACGCGGTCGTCACGCTCGTGACCCCCACCGGCGAGCGCACTCTCTTGGACGTGCGCGGCAATCCCGAGACCTACGGCATCGCCGACGCCTGCTGGGCACCCCACTACGAGTGGATCGCCACCAACGACACGCGCATGCTCGTGATCACCCCGGGCGATCCCTCGGTCACGCGAGCCCTCACGCCACCGATGACGACGTTCTACGGCTACGACGCACTGGCCTGGTACGCCGTCACGGACGCCGACCTGCTCACGGAGTCGGCGGAGTGAGGGTGAGCGTCGCCTCCTCTGACTGATCCACTGCCTCGGCGCTCCACGCCCACGGGAACTGCGCACCCGACTGCCACGCGTCGACCTGGTCCTCGTAGTTGGGGTTGAAGGCATGGCCGCTGTTGCCGGTGAGATTGACCCAGGTGGAGTTGTCGAAGTCGGCAAGGTCGACAACCTGACGCATGCTCGGGACCCACGTCACCTCGAAGCCCTCGCTGGGAGTCCAGCCGGTGGCGTTGACGATGCCGCTGCCGCCCGCCGTGTCGATCGGCCCGCGGTTGAAGAGTGCCTCGATGGGCGCGATGCCGGATGCACCGAGCGTGCCGTGCTCGAGCGTGAGATTGTGCAGCGCTCCCCAGCGCCACGACGCGGGGTCATCGCCCTGCAGCGAGACCATGTCCTGGTAGGCCGCGTCGAGGCTCGCGGTGATGACAGCGTCGCGGCCCTCAGTCTCGGCGGTGAGCAGGTCATCCCACCAGGGGTCATCCGGGCGATCCCAGAGGGTGCGGATCACCTCGAAGAACTGGTCGTCGCCGCTCGCTGACGCGATCTCGGTCCCGGTCTTGGAATCGAACATCCGCGTGATGAGTTGGCGCCAGAAGGCATTGAAGTACGCGGCAGGTGCCGAGTCGATCCCCTGCTGATAGTCCCAGCCGTCGAGCAGGGCCATGCCGCCCTGCGTCGCCTCCAGCACCGGCATGTCCGCAATGCGCGGCACAAGGAAGTCGGCGTTGGCATTCCAGTTGTCCATCTGCAGCGCCTGCATGTCGGCGACCGTGAAGGCACGACCCTCGTCGATCTGACCCGTGATGATGTCGACGATCCGCTGGCTGCGCGCGCCGTAGGACCAGTCATCGGTGATGAAGTAGGGGTAGTCGGGCCCGATGACCGCCTGATTGGCGGTGACGATCCAGCCCTCCGGCGGGTTGTAGGCCCACGGCAGCGACTCGAAGGGGATGTGGCCATCCCAGCCGAGGTCGCTGGACCACCCGGGCACGGGCCACTTGCCGTCGTATCCCTTGCGCACCGGGATGAGACCGGGCATCTGGTAGCCGATATTGCCGTCGATGTCGGCGTAGAGGAGATTCTGCGCGGGCACCTCGAGGATCGCCGCGGCCTCGCGGAAGGCCTGGAAGTCATCGGCGTCATTGAGCAGGGCAAAGGCATCGAAGGTCTTGCCGGGCTTCAGCGCCGTCCAGCGCAATGCCACGGCGT
>CAZLNF010000086.1:0-7526 GCA_964560885.1 uncultured Actinomyces sp.
TGATGACGCGGCCGACCTGCACCTCAGCGGTGGTCTGGCCGGGCTCCACGATGACGGGTCCGATCATTCCTGCGCCTCCGTCGGTCTCTGAGGGGGCCGCAGCGGAGCTGGACGTCGTGCTCTCCGACGAGCCACCACATGCGGTGAGCACGCTGGCTCCCCCGAGGGCGATGATGCTTGCGGCGGCAATGGCGAAGCCGCGGCGGGTGCTCGAACGCATATCTCCTGCTTCCTGTTACGCCCCCGAGGGGGTGAGCCACTCGGCTCCTGACCATTGTGACGGCCAAGGGGTAGGCGAGGTTCCTCAGCCGAACGGCTGATCTCCGGTCCACGACCGGGCATAGCCCCTCTGCCCGTTGCGATGGATGCCCTAGGTCCCTGGTGAAGGAGGGCCCGGGGGACCACACTGGCCCCATGACCAGCCGGCGCAACCCGTCCAATCGAGAGCGGGAGCAGGGCCCCACCCAGGCCCCGAAGGTCGAGTTCGAGCAGACGACCCCCTACGACGCCTACGTCCGTGCCTCGACCCTCGCGACCTTGCAGAAGACCGCCACGGACGAGCCAGGCGAGTACATGTTCTTGGTCCTCTCCCAGATCATGGAGCTCTACTTCAACCTGCTGGCCTTCGAATGGCGCACCGCGCAGCACTACCTGCGCCGGAATGAGCTCGGCGAGGCCCTCCTCGCTCTACGCCGCAGCCGTGACCATTTCCGCGGCCTCAACGCCTCCTGGGTGAGCTTCACCTGGATGACACCGCCGGACTTCAACGCCTTCCGCGAGGCACTCGGTGAGGCATCGGGATTCCAGTCATTCCTCTACCGCCATGTCGAGTTCCTCCTGGGCTTCAAGGACCCGGCACTCCTGCGACCGCACAAGCATCTCGCCGGCAACCACTACGACGAGCTCGTGGCCGCTTTCAATGCGCCGAGCCTCTACGACGACGTCCTCGCCTATCTCGCCCGCCAGGGCTACGCCGTGCCGCAGGAGGTCCTCGACGCCGAGACCGACTCGACGCACGAGTGGGATGAGCGCCTCGAGGACGTCTGGGTGCAGGTCTACGCCGACAACGGCCACGGCACGCAGCTGCGCGAGCTCGCGGAGTCGCTCACCGACATCGCCGAGGAGTTCAGCGACTGGCGCTACCGACACCTCATGGCGGTGCGTCGCTCCATGGGCGCGAAGATCGGCACGGGCGGATCCGCCGGCGTCGCATGGCTGGAGAACAGCCTCCAGCGGCAGGCCTTCCCTGAGTTGTGGTCGTCACGGACGAGAATCTGAGCGTGCGCGCCTACGACCCCGCTCTCGATCACGAAGATCCCGGCTGGCGCGACCGCTTCCTGATCCCGCCTTTCGTCCCGCCCCTGGACTACCCCGACGCACCCGGTGCGGCGTACCCCGAGGTGTCCTACATGGCGGGCAACTCCCTCGGGCTCAAGCCCGCCGGCACGCGCGAGGCACTGCTCGTCGAGTTCGACCGCTGGGCGACGTGGGGTGTCGAGGGGCAGCTCTCGGGACCGCGCCCGTGGAAGGACTACCACGAAGCGCTCACCGATCCGGCCGCGCGCCTCGTCGGAGCGCTCCCGCACGAGGTCGTGGTGATGAACTCGCTCACGGTCAATATCCACCTTCTCTTCGCCACCTTCTACCGACCGGAGGGCAGGCGCACCAAGGTGGTGATGGAGGACATCGTCTTCCCCTCCGATGGCTACGCCGTCGCATCGCAGGTCGCCTGGCACGGCCTGGACCCGGCCGACCATGTCGTGCGCCTGCGCCCGCGCGAAGGGGAGGACGTGCTGCGCACCGAGGACGTCGTCGCGGCGATCCAGGAGCTCGGTGACGAGGTGGCTGTCGTGTTCTTCAGCGCGGTCAACTACCTCACGGGCGAGTGGATGGACATGCCCGCCATCACCGCCGCGGGACACGAGGTCGGCGCCATGGTCGGCTGGGATCTCGCCCATGCCGCGGGCAACGTGCCGGTGTCGCTGCACGATTGGGATGTCGACTTCGCCGCCTGGTGCTCCTACAAGTACCTCAACTCCGGGCCTGGCTCCCTCGCCGGAGCCTTCATCCATGAGCGCCACGCTCGCGACACGACCCTCCCGCGGCTCGCCGGCTGGTGGGGCACGCGCACCGAGACGCGCTTCCGCATGGAGCGCGACTTCGATCCGCCCCCGACCGCGGATGCCTGGCAGGTGTCTAACCCACCGATCTTCGCGATGGCACCCGTGCAGGTCTCACTGGAGATCTTCGACGACGTCGGGATCGCAGTGCTGCGCGAGCGCAGCCTGCGACTCACCCGCTACCTGCGCGGACTGCTCGACGAGCTTGCGACGAGCCTGCCGCCGGGCTCCCTCCAGGTCGTCACACCGGAGGAATCCGAGCGGCACGGCTGCCAGCTCTCGGTCCGCTTCACTCGCGACATCCACGAGATCGCCGCGATCCTGCGCGACCTCGACGGCGTCATCGCCGACACGCGCAATCCCGACATCATCAGGTTTGCCCCCGTGCCGCTCTACTCGACGTACCTCGATTGCTGGCGGGTTGCAGATTCACTGCGCCGGCGCCTGAGTTGACGATGCGCCGCTTCATCGAGCCCTACGGCGAAGACCCGCGTCAGTTCGGCGAGTGGTTCATCCCCGAAGCCGGGCCAGATCGTCCGCCGCTCGTCATCATCGTCCACGGTGGCTACTGGCGCCCGGTGTGGCGACTCGACCTGGAGGAGGCCACCTCCCTCGACCTCGCTGCCCACGGGTTCGCGGTGTGGAGTATCGAGTACCGCACCTACGAATTCCCCTGGCCCACGACGATGAGCGACGTCGCGACCGCGATCGACCAAGGCCTGGCCGAGGCTGCTCGCCACGGCGTCGACACCTCCCGCCGCGCACTCCTCGGTCACTCCGCGGGCGGGGGCCTCGCGGCCTGGGCGACCTCGCGCCGCTGCCTCCCCGATGACGCCATGGGGGCAGACCCGCATGCTGCCGCCTTCGACCTCGTCGTGCTCCACGCACCCGTGGCCTGCCTGGGGATCGGCAGTCGAGAGCACCTCGGCGACGGTGCGATCGACACCTTCATGGGCGGGCGACCCGAGGACGTGCCCGAGAGGTACGCCGTGACCGATCCCCACGCGCTCGCCCCGGATCCGGGATCGCGCCGCCTGCTCCTGCACGGGACGGAGGACATCGACGTGCCCGTCTCCCAGAGCGAGGCCTATCTCGATCACCTGCGTGCGCATGGCATTGATGCCGATCTCACGATCATTCCGGGCGACACGCACTACGAGATCCTCGATCCCACCTCGCAGGTGTCGGCACTTCGCCGCGAAGCGCTCACCCGCGCGCTCATGCCCTGATCCGGATCAGGCGACGGGCTCAGGCTCGCGGAGTTCGGCGGCTACGGCGGCCAGGTCGTCGAGGAAGGCGCCCACAGCGGGGGGCTTCCAGCGGTCACGCACCATGCTCACCCCGACCGGCCGAGTGAGCCGACCCAGATCGACGTCCACGGGGCTGACGATGGCGAGGTCATCGTCGTGCAGTGCGACGAGTTCGGGGAGCGCTGCCACGCAGTCGCCATCGAGGATGAGCCGGCGCAGAGTGAGGGCGCTCGTGCACTCCACCCGATCCGCCGGCCAGGGCAGTCCGTGGGCGGTGAAGAGCTGCTCCATCTCACGCCGCAGCGCCGTACCCGCCACCGGCACGATCCAAGGCAGCGCGGCGAGGGTGGCGAAGGCCGGGACCCGCCCTGCGAGCACGGGATGATCCGCGCGCACCACCAGGACGATCGGCTCGACGTAGAGCCGCACCTGCTCGATCCGCGGATCTGCAGGCGTGAGCCGACCCACCGTGAGATCGACGTCGCCGACGAGCAACTGCGACTGCAGCTGATCGGGCGTCGACTCGCGCACGACGATCGTCACGCCCGGGTGCGCCGCCTTGAGTCGCGCGATAGCCAGGGGAAGCAGGACATTGGAGCCCGCGAGGTGCGTGCCGACCGTGACGGTCCCGGCGTCGGCGGCGGCGAGGTCACCGAGGGTGCGCCCGGCCTGGCGGATCTGCGCGATGACTCCTCGCGCATGCTCGACGAACGCCGTGCCGTAGACGGTGGGCACCACGCCCTGCGCCGAGCGCTCGAAGAGCGGCACGCCGAGCACGGATTCGAGGTCTTGAAGCCCACGGGTCACCACCGGCTGAGTGATGCGCAGCTGCTCGGCGGCGCGTGCCAGGCTGCCCGCGTCGGCGATGGTGGTCGCGAGCACGAGGTGACGCAGCTTGAGTCGCCCATCGAGGAGCCGCTCCGGCGACGCGACCTGGTCCACGGCCTCAGGCTATGCCCATTCGGGCATGACCCGGCCCGGGATGGGCAATTGCCGAGCATGGCCTGGGGGAACACAATGGCCCCATGGCCGGTGACGCGAGCAATGCCCGGCGGGACGGCGGAGCCGCGCCAGTCGGGCTGTCCCGGGTGGTCGCCGGCAAGGCGACCCCGCGCGGGGCCTACCCCCACGTCAAGGTCGTCGGCGACCTGGTCTGGGTGTCGGGCACGAGCAGTCGGCGCGCCGATGACTCCTTCGCCGGTGTCGACACCGCCGCCGACGGCAGCGTGCGACTCGATATTCGCGAGCAGACCCGTGCGGTCATCGACAATATCCGCGACATCCTGCACTCGGTCGACTGCGACCTCAGCGACCTCGTGCAGGTGACGACCTATCTTGTCGACATGGCGGACTTCGCGGGCTACAACGAGGTCTACGCCGAGTACTTCGATCACACCGGCCCGACGCGCACGACCGTCGCCGTCCGCGAACTCCCCCATCCCCATCTGCTCATCGAAATCCAGGCAGTCGCAGCCCGGCAAGGAAGGGAATGACCATGTCCGATGTGACCAAGACCCTCAACTTCAACGCCTGGGTCGATGAGCACGGGCCGAGCCTCAAGCCGCCTGTGGCCAACAAGGAGATGTTCCCCGGCCACGAAGACTTCATCGTCATGGTGGTGGGAGGCCCCAACCAGCGCACCGACTTCCACGTCGACCCTTACGAGGAGGTCTTCTACCAGGTGCGGGGCAACATGCATGTCAATGTCATGACCCCCGAAGGCCCTGCGCGCGTGGACATCCGCGAGGGCGAGATGTGGGTGCTCCCGCGCAACCTGCCCCACTCGCCCCAGCGGCCCGAGGCAGGATCGATCGGCCTGGTCTTCGAGCGTCCGCGCGAGGAGGGCACGCTGGAGAAGTTCCAGTGGTACTGCCCCGACTGCGGCGCCAAGGTCCACGAGGTCGAGCTGCAGGTGCGTGACATCACCGCCGACCTCCCGCCGATCTTCGAGGCCTTCTACGCCGACGAGGACGCGCGCATCTGCCCGTCGTGCAGTCGGCTTCATCCCGGCAAGGGCTGACCTTGCCCGTCATCGACGTCCACACCCACGACGTCCCGCGCGGCTGGCCCGACCTCGCCGAGGCCACCGGCGCACCCGGGCCGTGGCCGAGTCTGCGCCTCGAGGGAGAGCGCGACGCGATGATCCTGCTCGGCGACCGAGAGTTCCGCCGGATCACCGACCAGTGCTGGGACCCGGAGGTCCGCGCCGCGGACATGGACGCCGATGGGATCGACATGCAGGTCGTCTCGCCCACTCCCGTCTTCTTCTCCTACGAGCGCACCCCCGCGGAGGCGACCGCAGTCGCCCGGATCTTCAACGACCTCACACTCGAGATCTGCTCCGCCCTTCCCGAGCGCCTCGTGCCCTTCTGCCAGGTGCCGCTGCAGGATGTCGATGCCGCCTGCACTGAGCTCGAGCGCTCACTCGCCGCGGGCCATCGCGGCGTCGAGATCGGCAACCACGTGGGGGATCGCGATATCGATGACCCCGGCACGGTGGAGTTCCTGCAGCACTGCGCGTCGCTGGGCGTGCCGGTCTTCGTCCACCCGTGGGACATGGGCGCCAGCCCGCGCACCGCGCGGTGGATGGCGCAGTGGCTCGTCGGCATGCCCGCGGAGACCCACCTGACGATCCTCGCGATGATCCTGGGTGGGGCCTTCGACCGGATCGACCCCTCACTGCGCATCTGCTTCGCTCACGGCGGCGGCTCCTTCCCCTACTGGCTCGGCCGACTCGAGAACGCCTGGCACCAGCGCCCCGATCTGGTCGGGGTGTCGGCGCAGCCGCCATCGACCTACCTCGATCGCTTTTCCGTCGACTCGGTCGTCTTCGACGAGCGCGCACTGCGCCTGCTCGTCGACACGATGGGACCTGAACGCGTGATGCTCGGCTCGGACTACCCCTACCCGCTGGGCGAGCGACCGTCCGGTGCGGTGGTCCGCGGGGCGACGTTCCTCGACGAGCACGACCGCGACCTCATCCTCGGCGGCAACGCGGAGTCCTTCCTCGACCTCACCACCACCCCACTCCGGGAGGCATCGTCATGACCGAGCGCGTCGCGATCGTGGGAGCCGGGCTCACCGGCGCCCTACTGGCCACCATGCTCGGCCAGCGCGGCTACAACGTGGCGGTCTACGAACGCCGCCCCGATCCGCGCCAGGCCGGGGTCGAGCGCGGGCGCAGCATCAACCTGGCGATCTCCACGCGCGGTCTCACTGCACTGCAGCAGGTCGGCCTGGAGGAGGACGTCCTCGCCCGCGGACTGCTCATGCGCGGCCGCATGATCCACGCGGCCACCGGGGAGGAGGAGTTCCAGCCCTACAGCGCCGACGGCGAGCGCGGCATCAACTCGATCAGCCGGGGCGAGCTCAACGCCGTACTCCTCGATGCCGCCGAGAAGCTCCCCGGGGTGAGCCTGCACTTCGAGCATCGGCTCACCGCCATGGACATCGACGCCAGCACGATGTCCTTCGCCAGCCCTGATGGCCCCGTGGATGTCACCGCCGACGCGATCATCGGGGCCGACGGCGCCTTCAGTGTCGTGAGACGGGCCATGCAGGGACGCGTCGGCTTCGACTTCTCGCAGGACTACCTCAGCCACAGCTACAAGGAGCTCACCATCCCGGCGGTGGACGGGGACTACGCCCTCGACCCGGGAGCGCTGCACATCTGGCCGCGCGGCGCGTCGATGATGATCGCACTGCCCAATCTCGACAAGACGTTCACGGCCACGCTCTTCTGGCCGCGCACCGGCCCGGGCTCCTTCGAGGAGATCGTGACCCCCGAGCAGGCACGCCGCTACTTCGACGACAACTACCCCGACGCCTCCGAGCTCATGCCTGACCTCGAGGAGGACTACCGGCTCAATCCCGTCGGTGCACTCCTCACCGTGCGGTGCTCTCCCTGGAATGCCGGTCGCGTCGCGCTCATCGGTGACGCCGCCCACGCCATCTGCCCGTTCTACGGCCAGGGAGCCAACGCGGGATTCGAGGACTGCATCGAGCTCATTGCTCAGCTCGAGCTGCACGCGGGCAACTGGGAGCCTGCGCTCGAGGCCTACGCACGGATCCGCAAGCCCCAGGGCGATGCCATCGCCGATCTCGCGCTGCACAACTTCATCGAGATGCGCGACTCGGTCAACTCCCTGTCCTACCG
>CAZLNF010000087.1:0-7448 GCA_964560885.1 uncultured Actinomyces sp.
TGATGATGATGTCCTTGATGCGGTCGATGATCTTCAGATGCGTGCCGTCGACCCACTCGCCGACGTCCCCCGTGTGCAGCCATCCCTCGGCGTCGACGGTCTCGGCCGTGGCATCGGGCCTGCCCCAGTAGCCCGCGAACGTGCCGGGGTGTCGGGTGAGGATCTCGCCCGTGCCCTCCGCCAGGATCACGTCGACGCCCGGGTGGGGCTCCCCGACGGTGCCGAGCTTGATGCGGCCAGCGCGGTTGCTGGTCGCCACCGCGCTGTTCTCCGTCATGCCGTAGAGCTCGTTGATCACGACGCCCATGGTGAAGAAGAAGAAGAGGACATCGGGTGAGATGGGTGCCGCTGCCGACGCCGCGGCCCTCACTCGGCGCAGGCCGAGGCGCTCGCGCAGTGCGCGGTAGAGGAAGACATAGCCGACGGAGTAGCGCAGTCGGCTCCACAGCGTGTGCTTGCCGCCGTTGGCCAGCATGGACTTGGCGATCCCCTGCCCGACCTTCATCCAGATGCCGTAGTTGAGCTTCTTGATGCGAGAAGCCGCTGCCATGCGGACCTCGACCGCAGCCTTGAGCTTCTCCCAGATGCGCGGGACGGCGAAGAAGAGCGTGGGCTGCACCTCGCGGATGTTGACGGTCACGGTGTCGATGGACTCCGCGAAGTGCACGACCGCACCGGAGACGGCGTTGGTCCACGTCGTCACGGCTCGCTCGGCGACGTGGCACAGCGGGAGGTAGGACAGGATGACATCGCTGGGGTTGGGCGGCGGGTCGTAGAGGCCGCCGCCGTCGACGATCACGCCGCTGGCGAATTCGACGTTGGCGTTGGAGAGCATCGCCCCCTTGGGCGGTCCGGTCGTGCCGGACGTGTAGACGAGGGTCACGATGTCGCCCGGCTCGGCCTGGCCGGCGACGCGCTCGAGTGCACGGGGATCGGCCTCGCGGTGGGCATGGCCGCGTGCGAGGAATTCCTCCCAGCTCATGAGCTTGGGGTGATCGATCGTGGCGACGCCGCGCGGATCGAGGTAGACGATGCGCTCGAGCGCGGGGCACTCAGCCTCGATGAGCAGCGCCTTGTCCACCTGCTCCTGGTCCTCGGCGATGAGGATCCGGGCACCCGAGTCGGCGAGGAGGTAGGCCACCTCGGGTGCGGGGTTCGTGGGGTAGAGGCCGACGGTGATCCCGCGCACGGCATTGGTGCCCAGGTCGCCGAAGAGCCACTCGGGGCGGTTCTCGGAGTGGATGGCGACTCGGTCTCCCGGCTCGATGCCGAGTGAGAGAAGTGCGTGCCCGACCAGGCTCACCTGGTCGGCGTACTCCGCCCAGGTGATGTCGCGCCAGATGCCGAGGCGCTTGGCGCGCATCGCGACGCCGTCGGGTGCCGACTGGGCTCGGGACTGCACTGCCCCCACCAGGGTCCAGGTGCCTGTGATGGGTTCGGCTACCGCGGTCATCGGGTCTCCGTTCCTGCGTCGCTGAGTTCCTCGCCGAGGTAGGCGCGGATGACGTTGGGGTCTGACTGCACCACCGCCGGAGTGCCGAGGGCGATGCGCTCTCCGAAGTCGAGGACGAGCACGCGGTCCGCGAGGTCCATGACCAGTCCCATGTCGTGCTCGACCAGGATCATGGTCACGCCCATCTCAGCGCGGACGTCGAGGATGAAGCGGGCCATGTCCTCGGTCTCCTCGACGTTCATGCCGGCCACCGGCTCGTCGAGAAGAAGGAGGGTCGGGTCCATGGCGAGAGCCCGTCCGAGCTCCACGCGCTTCTTGACGCCGTAGGGCAGCATCCCCACGGGGAAGCTGCGCTTGCCCTCGATGTCCAGGAAGTCGATGATGCGCTCGACTACTTCGCGATTGGCGACCTCTTGGCGCTTGGCCTTCCGACTGAAGAGGAAGGCTGATGCGACGGAGTAGTTCATGTGCAGTGCTCGACCCAGCATGAGGTTGTCCAGCACGGTGAGGTTGTCGAAGAGCTCGATGTTCTGGAACATGCGCGCCACACCGAGTCGGGCGATGTCCTCGGGGGGCTTGCCGATGAGGTTCTCGTCGCGGAAGAAGATCGAACCCTGCTGCGGGTGGTAGACCCCGGAGATGCAGTTGAAGATCGACGTCTTACCGGCTCCGTTGGGGCCGATGATGGCGAAGAGCTCGCCCTTGCGTACGTCGAAGCTGACATCGCGGATGGCCTGGGTGCCGCCGAAGGATAGGGAGATGCCCTCGGCGTTCAGGAGGACGTCCGTGCTCAACTCAACCACCGCTTCCGTCGCCGGTACTGCTTGACATCTCTGAGGGAACCCCGCTCATCTCCCCGCAATCCGAGGTAGAACTCGCGGATGTCGTCATCCTCGCGGAGCTGCTCGGCGGGCTTGTCCATGACGACCCGTCCTGTCTCGAGGACGTAGCCGTGAGTCGCGATCGACAGGGCCATCGCGGCGTTCTGCTCGACGAGCAGGACTGACGTCCCTGACTCCTTGATCTGCACGATGAGGTCACGCAGCTGCTGGACGATCTTGGGCGCGACGCCGAGCGAGGGCTCATCGAGGAGGAGGTAGCGCGGGCGCGACATGAGAGCGCGACCGATCGCGAGCATTTGCTGCTCGCCGCCCGAAAGGTAGCCGGCGGTCTGCTTCCGGCGCTCGGCGAGGACAGGAAACATTGTGTAAGCCCGGTCGAGGCCGGCCGCGATGTCCGCGCGGGAGGCGGTGTGGCCGCCGGCCTTGAGATTTTCCTCGACCGTGAACTCACGGAAGATCCTTCGGCCCTCCATCACCTGACCGATCCCGGCCTGGACGATCTTGGGAGCGGGGAGTCCGCCGAGATCCTGTCCGTCGAGGGTGACCCGGCCCTTGGAGATCCGTCCGCGGTGGACGTCGAGGAGCCCGGTCATGGCCCGGATCACGGTGGTCTTGCCGGCCCCATTGGGGCCGAGGAGCGCGACGATGCTCCCTTCAGGGACCTGGAGGCTGACCCCCTTGAGCACGAGGATCACGTCCTCGTAGACAACCTCGAGGTTCTCGACGGCGAGCACCGGGTGCCTCTCCTCCCTTGGCGGTCAAGCCCGACCCTTGGCGGTGGAGCCCGGCAGGGCGACCTCACCGGCCCCCCGGGCCGCACCGCCCTGATGACCTGCCATCTTGCCAAGGATTGGGCCCCCCGCGAGGCGAAGTTCCTAGCGGAGGTCCCTTTTCTTTGACAGAGTGGGCTTCTAGGGCCAGGGATCCCGCCAGGAGTGCTGGCCTGGGAACTGGCGTAGAGCCGATGGCATGAGGAGGAAGTCGTGGTGTCCAAGCGCATGGCGAAGGTCCTCGCGGGCGCAGGGGCTGCTGCCCTAGTGCTCGTGGGGTGTAGCAGTGGGGGCGGCGACGCGACCCCGACCCAGGCGGCATCGTCCGAGGGGGGCACCTCACCCCGCGACGGCATCGTCTTCGATGTCGGCGTAACCGAGGAGCCGTGCCCCGAGGCCATCAATCCTGACAACGGATGCATCTACCTCGGCGTCCTCTCCGATCTGACCGAGGGTCCGTTCGCGCCGCTGGCGACCCAGGTGGTCACGGGCCAGCAGGACTTCTGGACCTATGTCAACCAGCAGGGCGGCATCTCCGGCTTCGATGTCAACATGGCTGCCAACACGCGCGACAACAAGTACGACCCGGCCGTGCATAGCCAGGAGTACCGCGCGATCGAGCCCAACATTCTCGCTCTCGCCCAGACGCTGGGCACGCCGCAGACCCAGGCGATCCTCGGCGACATGGAGGCCGACAACGTCATCGGTGTACCCGCCTCGTGGTGGTCGGGCTGGCAGTTCCCCGAGACCGACGGTGGCGTCATCCTGGAGTCGGGTTCCTCGTACTGCATCGCCGCCATGGGCGGCCTCGACTGGTGGGTCGAGAACAAGACCCCCATCACGAAGCTCGTCGCAGTCGGCTACCCCGGTGACTACGGCGGCGATTACGCCGCGGGTGCCGAGAAGTGGGCCGCCGCCAACGGAGTCGAGTTCGCGGGCATCGTCGAGACGGCGCCTAACGCCACCGCGGGCAACCAGGACGCGGCAGTGTCGGCTGTGGTCGAGTCGGGCGCCGACGTCGTCGCTATTGGCGTCGGTCCGGCAGAGGCCGCTGAGATCATCGGCAAGGCCGTGGCCGGCGGCTTCGAGGGGCAGTTCCTCGGCGCAGCGCCGACATGGAACCCGCTCCTGCTGCAGACGGCTGCCGCTCCTGCACTCCTCGCGACCTACACCAACGTCGGCACCACGGGCTCCTTCGGCACTCCGTCGGCGGCGATGGACGCGATGCAGGCCCAGTTGGGCGACGGCATCCTCCCCTCCAACGACGGCTACACCTACGGCTGGGTGTGGCAGTACCCCCTCAAGGCAGCTCTCGAGAAGGCCGCTGCGAGTGGTGACCTGACCCGCGAGGGCCTGGTCGCCGCGGTGCAGGGTGGCGTCGAGGTCGACTACGAGGGCGCTCTGCCCAACTCGCTCGTTGGCGGCCCGCCTGCGGACGTCGACCGCTCGGTGTCGATCAACATCCCGTCCGAGGAGGGTGCTCTCGGTATCGAGACGCTCCTCATGGGTTACGTCGGGCCGACGGCCCAGGCGTACGACTACAGCGCCCCCTGTTCTGGCGCCTGATCACACTTCGAACATTGAGGGGCTGGATCCGCAAGGATCCAGCCCCTCAATGTTGTGAGGACAATCAGGTGAGTGAGGCGACGAGTGCGATGATGACGGCGCTGATCGCGAGAAAGATGATGATCCCGGTGAGGAATCCGAAGCGGATCTTCTTGTTGAGGGCCTCGCCAGCCTCACCCTCCATCTTGTGCTCGTGGAAGAGGTGGGAGCCGATGATCCCGGCCAGGAGCACCAGAGCCAGGGCGATAAAGCCGACGATGACGGACACGTCCCACACGGTGAGGTATCCGACGGAGCCCACGCCGCCTGCGGTGAAGACGTAGAAGACAGTCAGGCCGACGAGTGCGGTCCCGGCAGTCCTGACCTGGTAGTCGTTGCGCCCGAGGAAGAGCGTCGCCAGGCCGAGCAGGACGAAGGTCAGGAGCGGGATGTAGTACTTGGTGATGCTCGCCACGGCGCTGCGGCCGATCGGGACGTCAAACTCCACCTGGGAGTAGGTCTCATCGAAGGCTGGGAAGTAGTGCTCGGATGAGGTGAAGGTGAAGGGCTCAAGGCTCCAGCCGGGCACGCCGATTTCCGAGCTGACCTCACTGCCGGGCACATTGGGCACGAGGGTGAGCTGCTCCACCGTGAGGTTCTGGTGCTCGATGATGATGGGGAGATACTGCGTGTCGAAGGGGAAGAGCCTCACGTCAGGCTGGAGGACGAATGTCCCGGATATCTGCCACCACGTCGTCCCCGCTTCCTCCAGGGTGATGTCGGACGTGTACCTAATGGCGTTGACTAGTTCCCACTCGTCTGCGCGGCAGGGCTCGCTGCAAGCCACGCCGAGGTAGAAGTTGGCGTGGAAGGTGCCCTCTTGCAGGCTGACGTTCGACAAGCTCGTGATCGCAACGGAGATCAGGGCTTCGGCGCCTGTGGGATCGGCGGCCGGCGCGGTCCTGGCCGCGGGGGCCGCTTGGGCGGATTGGCTCACCGCGAAGATTCCCGCGGTGGCCGTGAGGGCGAGCGCCAGTGCGACCCAGATGAGCGGCAGGCGGGTCAGGTGAGGCATCGGTCTCCATGGCGTCGTAATCGAGGCCGTCAGCATAGGGGGCCCTAGGCTCAGAGTGTGTCGACGAACCAGATCCCCACACCCGAGGCGACGGAGTCTGCGCCTCGGGGCATGAAGCGCCTCCGCCGCCAGGTGGGTGTCCTGCGAGCGCTGACCGTCGTGAGCCTGGTGCTCGTGATTGTCCTTGCTGTCTGGTCCGTCGTGGGCATCGTCTCGTTGTCATCACAGGTGTCGTCGCTCGAAGCGAAGATCGATTCCCTGTCGGCCCGAGCGAACGAGGGGCGCACAGCCGCAGGCGGCTCAGTGGGTGATGCGACCACGCCGGGCGCTCAGGCGGCTCCCGCCCCCGCGACCAGCCCACCCTCGACGACTATCGCGGGCGACATGGCGCTGCCGGTCGGGGCGGACAAGTCCGGGGCGATCATCGTCGGTGATCCTGAGGCGGCGAAGTTCGTCGAGGTGTACGTCGACTACCAGTGCCCCTACTGCCAGCGCTGGGAGATCGAGATCGGGACGGCGCTCATGGAGCGGGCGCTGCAGCCCGGATCGGGCCTCGCGGTGCGCCAATACAACATGGCGTTCCTCGGCGAGTCCAATAGGAGTCTCAGTCCGCCCGGTGCATCAGCGCGAGCGGCGAGCGCGGCCGCCTGCGTCCTCGACCTTGAGGGGGTCGAGGCCTTCGTCGAGTTCAACACCGCGATCTTCGCGGCTCCCGGGGGCACGGATCCGGCGACGCGCTTCGATGCCGCTTCGCTCGCCGCGCTCGCCAGTGGTGTGGGTTCAGGCGATGAGACATTGGCGTGCATCGAGGAAGGTCGCTTCATCCCCTTCGTCGCGGCGACGACGCAGGCGGCCTTCGCGCGGGGCGTGACAGGGACGCCCACCGTCCTCGTCAACGGCAAGCCCCTGCAGGATTCCTTCGGTGATCCGCAACTGCTGTCGCTGCTGACTATGTGACGTGCCCCGCGGCGCCTGCTAGCGGGAGACTGGCTCGGCTGCTGGCGACGACTTGTCGTAGAGCAACCAGCGCACACCGGCGCGCGCGAGCATGAGGCAGATGACCAGCCCCGTCACGGGGATGAATCCGCCCAGGCTCACCGCGTCGCCGAAGACGAGTGCGACGAGTTCCAGGACGAGGATCTTGCTGCCCGCCGCGAGCACCCACAGCGCCACTGCCCACAGGGCCTTTTGACGAGCGACAGATGTGCCCTTGAATCGAGTGAGGATCAAGGTCTTGAAGGCGATCACGACCTCAAGTGCGAGCTTGAGCAGGATCGCGGTGAGTATCGACAGGGTGAAGCTCTCGCTGATCACTGAGGGGACGTACTCGATCGCGAGGTTGAGCACCACGATGTAGACGAAGACATCGACCACATCACTGGATCGATTCCGGATCCACGTCAGCAGGCGCACATGACCAAGGTGCCAGGCTCCTGCCCCTGCCGGGTGCATTCAGGGGCTTACCTCTGGTCAGTTCGGCTAAGTGGCTGGCGTGGCGGCGTCAAACGCCGTGAGGAAGTCCCGTACCGCGCGTACGCGCACGCTTTGGTCGAGGGACGCGTCTATCTGCATGATCTCGAGTGACCGGATGATCACCTTCTGCACCGTGCGCGCGTTCGTCCCTCGGGTGCGGGCGATCTCTGAGGTGGTCATGCCGCGAGACACCATGATCATGACGTCGAGTTGAGTGCGCGAGAGCCCACTCAAGGGCCGCTGGGCGTGGCGGTCGTGGTGGAACTCCGTCGGCACGTCCCCGCGCAGGG